>JAEWCJ010000420.1 GCA_023390695.1 Pseudomonadota bacterium
GATCCGAAAATGCCTGTCCAGAGGGGCGGTTCTGGCCCTTCCGCACGGGGCGGTTAGGCGAACATGACGGCGAAGTTTGTAGGCGCTCCTGTGCCGCGAAAAAAAGCCGCACAGTTGGCGGCGGGTAAAGGACTGTTTACGGACGATGTGCGCGTGCCCGGTGCAGCGCATGTTGCTTATCTTCGCAGCCCCTATGCTCATGCTCGCATAAAGGCCATTGATCTAAAGCAGGTGCTTTCTCAGCCTGGAGTGATCGCTGCATTCCGGTCGCAGGAATTGCTTGCAGTCTGCAAGCCATGGACGACGAGGTTTGTCAGCCTCCCTGGCCATCGCTCGGTTCCCCAGTCTCCCCTCGCACATGAACGGGCGGTTTGGCAGGGGCAGCCTGTTGTGATGGTCGTCGCGGAGTCGCGCGCCGTGGCGGAAGATGCAACCGCATTCATCGATATCGACTGGGAGCCGCTTCCGTGCGTTTACGAGGTGGATCCCGCGCTTGAGGTGCAAACGCCGCTCGTGCATTCCGAGCTCGGGTCCAATCTGTTGTTCAAATACAGCGCCGATACCGGGCATCCCGAGGAGGCGTTCGCAAGGGCCGATCGTCAGGTCACCTGCGAGTTCAGATTCTCCCGTCATACGGGCGTGCCTCTCGAGCCGCGATCCGTTGTTGCCCAGTTCGACGGCACGCAGCAGCTTCTGACCATTCACGCGTCGACTCAGGTTCCGCATCAGATGCGTGCGATTCTTGCGGCGCAGCTTGGCCTCGACGAGAGCCGGATTCGCATCATCGTACCGGACGTCGGGGGCGGGTTTGGAATCAAGATTCATACATACGACGATGAGGTCGCCGTCGCGGCTGCGGCCATGCTGCTCCAGCGACCGGTCAAGTTCGTATCCGACCGGCTGGAATCGTTTGCGAGCGATGTGCATGCCCGCGGACATAGAATTACGGCATCCTTAGCCGTGGATGCGGACGGCAAAATGCTCGCGTTCTCAACGGATGACAGAATGGAGGCGGGGGCCTTCTCGGTATATCCGCGGGCCAGCGTGCTCGAAGGCATGCGGGCGGTGACGTCGGTGGGCGGCCCCTATGCCGCGCCTGCTCACTCTGCAAAATTGCGCATCGCCTTCCAGAACAAGCCGCCGGTCGGATCCTATCGCGGTGTCGGGCAGCCTATTGCCTGCGCGGTAACCGAGATACTGGTCGATGCGGCGGCGCGCCGTATCAACATGGATCCGGCGGAGTTCCGGCGTGTCAACTATCGGTCCGCAGCCGCGATGGGCAACCGCACGCCCGGCGGGCTTGAAACCGGTGGCGAACTTTCGTTCATCCAATGCCTCGACAAGCATCTGGATCTGATGGATTACGCCGAGTTGCGGCGCTTCCAGCAGCTACGCCGTCAGGAGCAGTGCCATGTCGGCATCGGACTGGCGACGTTTCTCGAAAATTCCGCCACCGGTCCCACGCTGTATGGCGGCGCCGGAATTCCGATATCGGGCAGTGACGGTTGCTCCATTCGGCTTGAACCTTCGGGAGCGCTGACCTGCATCACGAGTTCGCAGTTTCAAGGGCAGGGCCTTGAAACCGCCCTGACGCAGGTGGTGGCCGACACCGTCGGCGTGCCGATGGAAATGGTGACGATCGTGCACGGTGACACAGCGGTAACGCCGCTGGGCGGTGGAAGCTGGGCTTCGCGCGGAATGACGATTGGCGGGGGAGCTGCACAAAAGGCGGCCGCGGCCTTGCGGGATCGCGTTCTCGGAATTGCCGCGGCGCTGCTTCAGAAATCCCGGAACGATCTGGAGTTGCGCGATTCCGCTGTTTGGGTCGTCGACACGGGTGCTTCGCTTCCTCTCTCGGAGATCGCCTTCACGCTTCATTATCGACAGCACCTGCTGCCGCCGGACCTGGATGCGGAGCCGATCGTGACGAGACACTTTTCCGGCCCGCGTCCCTATTATTTATCCAACGGAATCCAGGCCAGCCTTGTCGAGGTCGATATCCAGACCGGATTTGTGCGCCTGCTGCGACATTGGGCAGTCGAGGATTGCGGCCGTGTCGTGAATCCTTTGCTGGTCGACGAACAACTGCGCGGTGGGATCGTACAGGGCATCGGCGCGGCGCTGTATGAGGAGCTTCGCTACGACGACGCCGGCCAATTGCTCAATGCTTCCATGGTGGATTACCTGGTGCCCATGGCGGCCGACATGCCGGATATCGAAATCGGCCATGTCGAGACGCCGGTGACCGACAATCCGCTCGGCACCAAGGGGGTTGGCGAGGCCGGACTGATCGGCGCCTCCGCCGCCGTGGGAAATGCGATCAACGATGCGTTGGCTCCGCTCGGATGCGAATTGACGGAATTTCCGATGACGCCCTTGCGGATTCTGCGGGCGCTAGGAAAGATTAGCTGAGCAGGATCGAATGAAGTTCCCAGCGTTTGAATATGTTCGCGCCTGTTCCGTTGCCGAAGCGGTGCAACTCCTCCAGCGTTATGGACCGGACGCGCGCATCTTGGCCGGTGGTCAGAGTCTTCTGCCCATGCTGGCATTCCGGGTGTCGTCTCCGAGTGTTCTGATCGATATCGGGGGCGTCGCCGAACTGCGCTTCATCGAGGAGCGGGATGGTTCCGTTCGAGCCGGAGCGCTGACCCGGCATGTGGATCTTGAACGCAGCGACATGATTGCGAGGCGATTGCCGCTGGTCGCCCGGGCAATGCCCGAAATCGCGCATATGGCCATACGCAATCGCGGAACGCTCGGGGGGAGCCTGGCGCTGGCAGATCCCGCCGCGCAGCTGCCCGCCTGCATGCTTGCGCTTGACGCCGTGATTGCGGTCCTGGGGCCGGCCGGCGAGCGTCGTATTCCTGCGACCGCGTTCTTTACCGGAACTTATGAGACCGCGTTGGCCGACAATGAAGTGTTGACGCATGTCGAGGTGCCCATAACTCCGGCGGGCACGCGTGTCTATTTCTCCCAACTCAACCGCCGCCACGGCGATTTTGCGATGGTCGGATTGGCGGCCGTCTATGCAGGCGCGGGGGAGGGAGTGGAGGATTTGCGTCTGGTCTATCTGGGATGCGGCGACCGTCCCATGCGAGCGACAAAAACGGAAGCCTTGCTGCGCCGCGGGCAGATGCCGCGTCACCGCGACGAACTCCTCGAGGCACTGGAAGCGGATCTCGAACCATCGACTGATCTGCAGGCGACCGCCGAGATGAGAATTCATCTGGCGGGCGTCCTGGCGGAGCGGGCGATTTTGGAATTGATGAACTAGAGATGAGCCGCATGACGCAAGTGAATTCCGAGGCCAGAAGTACTGTTACGTTGGAGGTCAACGGACAAGAAATAACCCGCGTCATCGATGTGCGCATGCACCTCGCCGATTTCCTGCGAAACGAGCTTGCGTTAACGGGTACCCATCTGGGATGCGAGCATGGAGTTTGCGGCGCCTGCACAGTGCGCGTCGACGGCGCCATTGTCAGAAGCTGCCTTGTGCTCGCTGTCCAACTCGCGGGAGCCAGTGTGGAAACTATAGAAGGCCTGACCGCGGATGGCTCGCTCCGCGAGCTGCAGGAAGCCTTCATCAGACACAACGCCCTGCAATGCGGGTTCTGCACGCCCGGAATGCTGCTGTGTTCAGCCGAATTCCTGGAGCGCGCCGAAGGTGCCAATCGCCAACAGATACGGGATGCCATATCCGGCAACTACTGCCGTTGCACGGGATATCATGCGATCGTGAGTGCGATAGCTGACGTCGCGGAAGCAAAGACCGCGAAGTGAGTTCGGCGCCTCATCGGAGGTACTAGCGGCTTCGTTGTTTCGCATGAATTTCTGTCGGCCTGCCGTCCCGCCAAGCCGCGCCGTACGCGCATCGAAACGCGGTCCGCCGGGAGCTCGATTGAAAATCCATCCACATGCTGCCCGCGCCAGCAACGGCCTATTGACCGCTTGGATTCAAATGTATACATTAAAATACAAGAAGCAGTCGTGGTCCTGATGCAGCGCCTAGCTTTGCTGCGGCAAGGTTTCCTCACGACCCAAATCAGTTCGTCTCAACGTTCTAGAGGTAAGCTACATGAAAGCCTTGGTTATCGGCGGCACCGGCCCGACTGGGCCTTTTATCGTGAATGGATTGATCGACCGCTCGTACGAAACTGTAATTCTTCATCGCGGTCATCATGAGGTTCCGTTCAAGCAGGAGATCGAACACATTCACGTGGATCCTCACTTCGAGGACGGCGTGCGCAAAGCGATCTCCGGCCGCCGGTTCGATCTGGTCATCGTCACCTATGGTCGCCTGGGAATGCTGGCGAACCTGCTCAAGGACTATACGGATCGCCTCATTTCGATCGGTGGTACCGCCTATGCGACGGATCCCTACGACCGGCCGTCATCGGAAAGCGGCGCGCGGCCGGACAAGATCAAGCTCATCGACAAGATCGTCAGCACCGAGCAGGCCTTGCTCAAGCTGCATGGCGAGGGCGCTTTCAATCTGACGCATTTCCGCTATCCGAACCTCTATGGCCCGCGTCAGCTCGCTCCCAAGGAGTGGAGCGTGATCCGCAGGATCCTGGATGGCCGGCGCGTTCTGCCAATGATGGAAGGCGGTCTTACTC
>JAEWCJ010000427.1 GCA_023390695.1 Pseudomonadota bacterium
CCATTCCGGCAGGCCGAGAACGGTGGAGGTGCCGCCGATAGCTGCCACGACGTCGGCACCGCCGAGCGCAAGAATGAGCCCGGCGTCGACCGCGATCCCGTCGGCGATGACGCGGGCGATCCTCTGCAGCGCGGCCGGGAGAAACTGGACGATGACGTCAAGCCGCATCGCCAGCGGACCGGCGATCGCGACGGGCGCCCCGACCGCGACCAGCAGGACATTGAGCCAGATGGCGAGTTCCTCCGACCAGATCAGCCCGCTGCCGAACACATAACGCAGCGTCACCGACGTCATCACCAGAACGAACAGGACCGCGAGGATCAGCGCGCCAAGCCATTGCAGTGCGGCCGACAGACGGTCGAGCATGGACGCAAGAACGCGGCGGCGGCCATCGCGCACTGGAATGTTGCTGGTGTCCATGGCGGCCATTCTGCCGAAACTTCACTGCATGGGCGAGAAGGCCGTCGGGCGCAGAATGCGATTGCGCATCCGGATCACATACGAGGACGTCTTTTTGCGGAACGCCTGCCAGGCAGGATCGGCTTCCATGGCGGCGCGCCGGCGTTCGCGGTCGCCCATATCCTTGTAGCGCCAGATATGCACGACCTCGTTCACCGTGCCGCAATCGGTGGTGAACCAGCCGACAAGATCGCCGAGATGGCTGATCTGCAGCGCCATGCCCTCCGCGACATAGGTGTCGAGATAGTCCTTCACATGCTCCGGTTTGATCAGATAGCTGCGCTCGTCGAGGATCATCTGTGGTCCGGTCAGCCCGAGGCTGTGTTGGCGGTGAGATCGCGGCCGCACAGGCGCGACCGGGTGAGACATATGCCGCGCGGCATAACACGCTTGGGCGGCAAATCAGCCTGTTTCATCCAGCGAATGTCGCACGCACTGGGCCAGATACAGGAATACGGTCGCCGCAAAGTCGTTCAGCGCGGCCGATAGCGGCGGGCAGACGGCAAGAAGTTCGTCGCCGTCTCCCGTCCGGGCGACGAATCCGAGCCGTTCGGCGTCGCGCAGCACATTCAAGACGTGCGGACGCGATATGCTGAAGCGGCGCGACAATGCCGACACCGAGAGTGTGAAGGGCTGCGGTATCGGTGCTTGCGGTTCCGACGCGAGAAACAGGCTGAACAGGATCATCATGCCGGCGTTGCGCTCGGCCAGCGGGTAAAGCGCTGGCGAGGAATCAAGAAAGCGGAAGCCGGCGCGGAACGATGCGCCGAAGCGGCGCGCCAGGGCGGAAAGAAAGTCCTCGCGATAAAGATTGGCGAGGCCGGATTTGCCTTCCGGCATCAACAATGACATGGCGCGGAAATGACAGGCGAGGCGCTCCCGCTGGGAATTGAGCATCAGTTCGGTCGGCACGAGCGGACGCATGCGCCGGTCGCTGCCGTGCGGTCCCGGCACCAGATAGCCGGCGTAGCGCATGAGAAGAAGCATGGCGGTCGCGCGGCCGGCGCTGCAAAGCCCGGTCTCGGTGCAAAGAGCTTTCATCCGCGCGGCGGACAGGCTTGGTTGTCCATCGTCGGAGGAAAAATGCAGGTAGATTGCCAGCATGCCGAAAATAGCCCGGCCGCGGTCGTTCATCACCTGATTGAGCACGCGGTTGCCTTGGTACACGGCGACGATCCCGTGCATCATCGTGTGCACGGCTTCGGCAAATCGGGGATGCGCCTGCAGCACTGCGACGTCATGCGCAGACGGCATCGTCTCGTCACCGGGAGATGACGCAGAACGGGAGGGAGGAGTGCCGCCCTGCGCAGCTTCGGACCGATGCAGAAGATCCATTGCAGAACTCGATTCCGGGGCCGACGGGCCGCCGTTTATGCGCTGATTAGCCGTCTCACGGACAACACGGCAAGGTGAAGAGCTACGGGCCGCGGTGGCCGAGTGACGCGCCGGCTTTCCCCCATATTTCCTTACGGCGACATGTTTCCTTACAGCGACATGGGCTCGATTGTGGGGGCGTAATTTCTGGTATTATGTATTCCAGAGCCGCCCAAAAAAGAACCTTCAAGGTGCACTGGGCTTTGCCGGCTCCAATAAGAAAATCAACGCGATATGGAGGGCTAACGCCATGGAACTTCATGAGTTTCAAGCGAAACAGCTACTGTCCCGCTACGCGCTTGGTTGTCCGAGGGGGCAGGCTGCCGCCACCCCGGACGAGGCGGAAACGGTTGCTGCCTCGCTCGGGTCGTCGGATCTTTTCGTCAAAGCCCAGATCCATGCTGGCAGCCGCTTCAGGGCCGGCGGCGTGCGGCGGGTACGCACGGCGGCCGAGGCGAAGGCTGCGGCGGCTGAGCTTCTGGGCCAGAAACTGGTCACCCAGCAGACCGGGCCGCGCGGCGAGACCGTGTCGCGGGTGCTGGTCGAAGCGGGCGTGGCTGGCGCGCGCGAACTCTATCTGGCGATGGTCGTCGACGGCTCGACCGGTGCGCTCATGGCGATGGGCGGCGACGGCGGCACCGAGATCGAGGAGCGGGCCGGGCAAGGGCTTCCGCCGCTGGAGACATTGTCGCTCGGGACCGGCGGCGAGAGGCAGGCGGGCGAGATCGCGGATTTTTGCCGGCGCATCGGACTGACCGGCCGTGCCGCGGATAATGGGGCTGGCGTCGTCCGCGCGATACATCGCGCCTTCATCGACCTCGACGCCAGCCTGATCGAAATCAATCCTTTGGTCGTGACCGCCGGCGGCGATCTGATCCTGGCCGACGCCAAGGTCATCCTCGACGACAATGCCATGTTCCGTCACCCCGATCTTGAGCGGCTGCGCGAGCCGGGCGATGTCGACGATGTCGAACTGAAAGCGCAGCGGCATCAGGTCAATTTCGTTCAGCTCAATGGCGATATCGGCGTTGTCGTGAACGGCGCCGGGCTCGGCCTTGCGACGCTCGATCTGGTGCGCGCGGCCGGCGGCGTGCCGGCCAATTTCATGGACATCCGCACGACCGCGAAGAGCCTCGACATCGCGCAAGGCATTGGCCTCGTGCTCGACAATCCGCGCGCCAGGGTGCTGCTGATCAATGTCTATGGCGGCGGCATGCAGCCCTGCGACACCATCATCGAGGGACTCGGCATTGCCATCAAGCGCAAGGGCAGGTCGCTGCCGATCGTGCTGCGTCTCACCGGCAATAATGAAGATCTGGCGCGTCTGCGGCTCGTCAATTTCAATCTGAACGCCATCGAATGCAGCGACATGTGGCAGGCGGCCACGCGCGCCGTGGCGATCGCTGCGGGGAGGGCATGATGACTGTTCTCGTCGACCAGAATACGAAAGTGCTGTGCCAGGGCATGACCGGCTGGGCCGGCACCTATCATACCAATCGCATGATCCAGTACGGCACCAACGTCGTCGCCGGCGTGACGCCCGGCAAGGGCGGCAAGTCCCATATCGATGTGCCGGTATTCAACGCCGTGGCGGAGGCGATGGCGGCCACCGGCGCCAATGCCAGTTGCGTTTTCGTGCCGCCCGCCAATGCGGCGGCGGCGATCATCGAGAGTATCGAAGCCGGCATGCCGTTCGTCGTCGTCGTCACCGAACGCATTCCGGTTCTCGACATGGTGCGCGTGCGCGAGGCGCTGAAAGGATCGCGCACGCGTCTCGTCGGTCCGAACTCGCAAGGCGTGCTGTCGCCCGGAACGTGCCAGATCGGCGTCATGGCGACCGACCGCGCGCGGCGCGGGAGCATCGGTGTCGTGTCCCGTTCGGCATCGTTGACGAGCGAAGTGGTGGCGCAACTGACCGCCGCCGGTCTTGGCCAGTCGACCACGATCGGGATCGGCGGCGACGCGGTGCACGGAATGGGAATTGCCGAATGTCTTGAGCTGTTCTTTGCCGACCCGCAGACCGATGCGGTGGTGCTGGTCGGCGAGATCGGCGGCAACGAGGAACAGGAGGCGGCGCGGTATCTGCGTGAGAATGGAATCAGGAAGCCGGTGATCGCTCTGATTGCCGGCCAATATGCCCCGCCGCAGCGGCGTATGGGTCACGCCGGCACGTTGACGTTGCTCGGGCGCGGCGATGCCGGCAGCAAGGTCGCAGAGCTGGAAGCGGCCGGCGTCATCATCGCCGCCAGTTCGCATCTTGTCGGTGCGGCCACACGGGATGCGCTGGCGCGGCGTGCGGCATGAAGCAACCGGCTCCAGGCTAAGCGGCACAGATCTGCGGCAGCAGATTTTCGCCGGCAGCGGCAATGACGGCGCCGCTGCGGACAAGCTCGGTCGCCGCACAGATATGCGGATGCAGATACTGGTCTTCATCCAGCAGCGGCACGCGCGCGCGGATGGCCGCGATCGCGGATTGCAGCGGCAGACTTGTCTCCAGCGGCGCGTGAAAGTGGCAGCCCTGCGCGGCCGCCAGCCATTCGATGGCGATGATCGCGGCGGCATTGTCGGCCATCGGCATCAGCCGTCTGGCGCCATGCGCGGCCATGGAGACGTGGTCCTCCTGATTGGCCGACGTCGGAATGGAATCGACGCTGGCCGGCATGGCGCGCTGCTTGTTCTCCGAGACCAGGGCCGCCGCCGTCACCTGCGGGATCATGAAGCCGGAATTCAGTCCGGGCTTGGGCGTGAGAAAGGCGGGCAGGCCGGACAAGGCCGGATCGACCAGCATGGCGATGCGGCGCTCCGCCAGCGAACCGATTTCGCACAATGCGATGGCGAGCATGTCGGCGGCGAAGGCGACAGGCTCGGCGTGAAAGTTTCCGCCCGACAGCGCCGTGTTGCCATCGGTGAAGATCAATGGATTGTCGGTGACGCTGTTGGCCTCGATGGCGAGCGTGTCCGCCGCCTTGCGCAGCATGTCGAAACACGCGCCCATCACCTGCGGCTGGCAACGCAGGCAATAGGGAGCCTGCACACGGGCATCGTTGACGAGATGCGAGGCGCGGATCGCGCTGCCGGCCAGCAACGCCCGCAAGGCGGCCGCGGTCGCGACCTGGCCGGGATGTTTGCGCAATGCGTGGATGCGCGCATCGAAGGGCGTGTCGGAGCCGCGCGCGGCGTCGGTCGACAATGCGCCGGTCACCAAAGCGGTGCGCAGCAGGTTCTCGGCTTCGAACAATCCGGCAAGCGCAAAGGCGGTGGAGAATTGCGTGCCGTTGAGCAGCGCCAGGCCTTCCTTGGGCGCGAGCGTCAGCGGGGCGAGCCCGGCCTGGGCAAGCGCTTCGGCGGCGGGCAGGCGGCCGTCCGGCGAGGTGATGAACCCGACCCCGATCATCGCCGCGCTCAGATGCGCGAGCGGCGCGAGATCGCCGGACGCGCCGACCGAGCCTTGCGAGGGGATTTCCGGGATCAGGTCCTTGTCGAGCAGCGATTGCAGCAGGTGCAGGGTTGCCGGCCGGATGCCGGAGGCGGCCTGCGCCAGACTGGCCAGTTTCAGCGCGATCATCAGCCGCACGACCGGCGCGGGTACCGGCTCGCCGGTGCCGGCGGCATGCGACAATACGATATTTCGTTGCAGGGTTGCGAGGTCCTCGGTGCCGATGCGCATCTGGGCCAGCTTTCCGAAGCCGGTATTGATGCCATAGACGGCATCCCCGCCTCTTATAATGGCATCGACCGCCTGCGCATTCGCCGCGACCGCCGGCATGCAGGACGCATCCAGCGTCGTGCCGGCGCCGCGATAGAATGCCCGCCAGCCGGCAAGCGGAATACGACCGGGGGTGAGGGGGACTTGCCGAACCATGCGTCAGTCTCGCGTTGCGATCGTCAGGGATGCTGCGCCGGATGGCCAGATTGACCTCGGCCTTTCGCCCATGCTTGCATAAGCCACAGCCGAAGTCCGGCATTCCTTTCTGGAGGGGCAAATGAAGAAGATTTTTCTGGCGGCTGCCGCGGCGGTGACGCTCGCAGCCATGCCGGCGCAGGCGCAAACCAAGGTCACGATCGGCATTTCCGGATGGACCGGCTTCGCCCCGCTGACGCTTGCGAAGGAGGCCGGCATCTTCGCGAAAAACGGCGTCGACGTCACCATCAAGAAGATCCCGCAGGCGAGCCGCCATCTCGCGATCCTCTCCGGCGACATCCAGTGCGCCGCCACGACGGTGGAAACCTGGATCGTCTGGAACGCCAACGGCGTTGCCACCACGCAATTGTTCCAGCTCGACAAGTCCTACGGCGCCGACGGCATGGTGGTGCGCAACGACGTGAAGGCGATCAAGGACGTGAAGGGCAAGCCCGTCGCCGCCTCCGCGCCCGGCACGGCGCCATATTTCACGCTCGCCTGGTTCCTGAAGAAGAACGGCCTGTCGGTGAAGGACGTGAAAGTCGTCAACATGGAGCCCGGTCCGGCGGCGCAGGCCTTCATCGCCGGCCAGAACGACGTCGCGATGACCTATGAGCCCTATCTGTCGGCGGTGCGCGCCAAGCCCGACGCCGGCAAGATCATCGCCACCACGCTCGATTATCCGATGGTGATGGACACGTTCGGCTGCACGCCGAAATTCATCGCCGAGAACGAGGCCGCCGTAAAGGCGATGACCAAGAGCTATTTCGAAGCGCTGGAGATGATCGAGAAGGATCAGAAGAAAGCCTACGAGATCATGGGCGCCGACGTGAAGCAGTCCGGCGAGCAGTTCGGCAATTCCGCGAAATATCTGCGCTGGCAGGATCAGGCGGCGAACAAGAAGTTCTTCGCCGGCGAGCATGCGCAATTCTCGAAGGAGGCCGCCGACCTCTTGCTGGAGATCGGCGTCATCAAGCAGATCCCGGATCTGTCGAAACTCGCCGATCCGCGCTTCGTGCAATAGCTTTGCGTTTCACATCGTCATGGCCGGGCGAAAGGCGCGCCGTCGTCGTGTCTGGAGTCCCGGCCATCCACATCTTGACCCTGGATCGAGCCTGAAGACGTGGATGCCCGGCACCGGCCGGGCATGACGATGGAGATGCTATTCAAAGCGATGCGCCCCCTCGCACCCATATCGAACACCGCCCGGATCCTTCTGGGCATCTCGTTCTTCGTTCTGTTCGTTGCCGCCTGGTCGGTCGCCACCCTGGGCGGCTTTGTCTCCAAGACCTTTCTGGCCGACCCGCTGACCATGCTGGAGGACGGCTGGCTGCTGCTCACCAAATACAATTTTTCGTATGATATCGGCGTTACGGTATGGCGCGTGGTTGGCGGTTTCGTGTTCGCCGCGCTCGTCGCCGTGCCGCTCGGCATCCTGATGGGCGCCTACAAGCCGATCGAGGCCTTTCTCGAACCCTTTGTGTCCTTCGCGCGCTATCTGCCGGCCTCGGCCTTCATTCCGCTTTTGATCCTGTGGGCGGGCATCGGCGAAATGCAGAAGCTGCTCGTCATCTTCATCGGCTCCGTCTTCCAGATCATCCTGATGGTGGCGGTCACCGTCAGTTCCGTGCGCCGCGACCTCGTGGAAGCCGCGCTCACCCTCGGCGCCAAGGATCAGGGCATTCTCGGCCGGGTGCTGATCCCGTCTTCCGCGCCGGGCATCGCCGAGACCCTGCGGCTGGTGCTCGGCTGGGCCTGGACCTATGTGATCGTCGCCGAACTGATCGGCTCGTCCTCCGGCATCGGCCATATGATCATCGACAGCCAGGCGTTGCTCGCCACCGGCCAGATGATCTTCGGCATCATCGTGATCGGCGTCATCGGCTTAATCTCCGACTACCTGTTCAAGGCGGTGAACCAGCGTCTGTTCCCATGGAGCCTGTCATGAGCAAGCTCCTGATCCAGGATGTCTCGCGTGTCTTCCCGGCGGTGCGGGGCGGCACGCCGACGCGTGCGCTGCAGCCGATCGACCTGACCATCGGCGACAACGACTTCGTCACCATTCTCGGCCCGTCCGGCTGCGGCAAGTCGACCTTGCTGCGGATGGTGGCCGGTCTCGATACGCCGACCGAGGGCGGCATCCTGCTCGACGGCCTGCCGGTGACGCGGCCCGGCCCCGAACGCGGCATGGTGTTTCAGTCCTACACGCTGTTTCCATGGCTCACCATTGCGGAGAACGTCGCTTTCGGCCTGCGCGAAAAGGGCGTGCCCTTGCGCGAGCGCATGGATATCGTCGCTCAGTGGCTGGATCGCGTCGGACTGACCAGTTTCGCCAATCATTATCCGAAACAGCTCTCCGGCGGCATGCAGCAGCGCACCGCGATTGCGCGCGCGCTCGCCAACGATCCTGCGATCCTGTTGCTCGACGAGCCTTTCGGCGCGCTCGACAACCAGACCCGCGCCCTGATGCAGGAATTGCTGCTCGGCATCTGGGAGCGCGAGCGCAAGACCGTGCTGTTCGTCACTCATGACATCGAGGAGGCGATCTTTCTCGCCTCGCGTGTCGTGGTGATGTCGGCGCGTCCCGGCCGCATCAAGGCGGATATCCCGATCGATCTCGGCTATCCGCGCCACTACACGGTGAAGACCAGCCCGGAATTCTCCGCCATCAAGGCGCGGCTGACCGAGGAGATCCGCGCCGAAGCGGTGCTGGCGGCGGGGGTCTAACCTTCGTCATGCCCGGCCTTGTGCCGGGCATCCACGTCTTGCTTTCAAGGCACGAAGACGTGGATGGCCGGGACAAGCCCGGCCATGACGTGGTGCAGTTACAAAGCAGACAATTTACTCAGCACCGCGCGGTAGTGCTTCTCGACAGCGTCTCTTTGATGATGGCGACCATTTTCAACCACATGCCGGCCATCTACGAACACATCCTTCACGGCGCTGCGCCCGGCAACGAAGATCCAGGCATCAAGCCAGACATCGTCGTTGGCTGACACCAGATCGGGATGGTTGTGGTCGAGCACGACGAGATCCGCACGCTGGCCGGCAGCGATCGCGCCGGCCGCGCGCTGCAGCGCCTGTGCGCCGCCGGCGAGCGCTTGCGTGAACAGGCGGTGGCCCGTCGACTCGCCCTCTGTCATCGTCATGATGTTGCGGCCGCGATGCAGCAGCCGCTGGCTGTATTCGAGCTGGCGCAACTCGCCGGCGGCGTCGATATCGATATTGGAATCGGTGCCGACGCCGAAGCGGCCGGAGGCCTCCAGAAAATCCGGCCCGTTGAAGAAGCCGTCGCCCAGCGAGGCTTCGGTCAGCGGGCATAGCCCCGCAATCGCCCCCGATTGGGCCAGGCCGCGCGTTTCCTCCGCCGTCATGTGCGTGGAGTGGATCAGACACCAGCGCCGGTCGATATCCATCTCGTCCAGCAGCCATTGCACGGGCCGCCGTCCCGACCATGCGATACAGTCGTCGACCTCCTTGGTCTGTTCGGCGGCGTGGATGTGGATCGGTCCGTCCGGCATTGCCGTGACAACCTGCTGCAAGGTGTCCGGCGTCACGGCGCGGAGCGAATGCGGCGCGATGCCGACCTGCGCCGACGCCAGCGGGGCGACGACGGCGCGGCTGCGTTCGGCAAGCTTTAGAAAGCGGTCCGGATCGTTGAGGAAACGCCGTTGCCCTGCGACCGGCGCCGCGCCGCCAAATCCGCCATAGGCATAAAACGACGGCAGCAAAGTCAGGCCGATGCCGGTGTCGCCGGCCGCCGCCGCGATGCGCGCGGCCATCTCGCCGAGATCGGCATAAGGCGTGCCGTCCGGCGCGTGATGCAGATAGTGAAACTCGGCGACCGCGGTGAAGCCGCGCTCCAGCATTTCCATATAGGCGAAGGCGGAGATGGCCTCGACATCTTCGGGACTGAGCTGCCCGAGGAAGCGGTACATC
>JAEWCJ010000038.1 GCA_023390695.1 Pseudomonadota bacterium
CTTCTCCACCTTGTAGGTGCGGCTGATCAGATATTGCGCGGTCATGCCTTTCAGCATCATGCCGGCGGCCTGTTCGTAGGAGATGTCGTCGGGCAGCTTGACGACCCGCTCCGCCGGCAACAGCCGCTCCGCCGAATAGCCTCCAAGCGCCACCACATAGGCGACGCGATCGCCGACCTTGAGATCGGTGACGCCGGGGCCCACCGCGATCACCTCGCCCGCCCCTTCATTGCCGGCGACGAACGGCATGCCGACCGGCGAGGGGTACATCCCCATGCGGAAATAGGTGTCGATGTAATTGACCCCGCAGGCATGCTGCTTGATCCGGATCTGCCCCTGGCCGGGTGCCGCGACCTCGATATCCTCAAAGGTGAGCACTTCCGGCCCGCCATGCTTATGAACCCGGACCGCTGCAACCATTTTATTCCTCCATCTAATTGAAATTACACACAGAACGGTGTGTTTGATTTGTCGGCAATGACCGCGGCGCGATCATAGGGGGTGCCCGTGAAGACGCAAGCGGGCGCTAACGGCCACCGGCCACGCGCAGGATGGTCCCCGTCGTATAGGCCGAGGCGTCGGAAAGCAGGAACAGGATGGCCTCCGCCACCTCCTCCGCCGTCCCCGCGCGGCCCAGCGGCAACTGGCCGGCGACCCGCGCCAGCCGTCCGGGTTCGTGGATCTCCGTATCGATGGAGCCGGGCGAGACGGCATTGACCCGGATGCCGTCGCGGCCCAGCTCCTGTGCGAGGCCGACCGTCATGGAATCGACGGCGCCCTTGCTGGCTGCGTACCAGACATATTCGCCGGCCGCGCCCAGGGTCGAGGCCACCGACGACAGCAGCACGATGGCGCCGCCCTTGCCGCCATGCTGCGTCGAGATGCGCGGGATGGCGTAACGCACCGACAACAGGGCACCGAGCACATTGACGTCGAGCGCATTGCGGATGGTCTGCGTATCGACGGCTTCCATGCGGGAATTCTTGCCGGTGACTCCGCTGTTGTAGACGAGATGCGTCAGGCGCCCGAGCCCGCCATCCACGGTTGCGAACATGCGTGCGATGTCGTCTTCGTTGGCCATGTCGCCCTGAACGGCGATCGCCTTGCCGCCGGCGGCGGCAATGGCGCCGACCACATCGCCGGCCGCTGTCTTGTCGCTCTTGTAGTTCACCGCCACGGCATAGCCGCGCTTGGCCGCCAGCCTGCAAGTCGCCGCTCCGATGCCCCGGCTGCCGCCGGTAACCAGCAATACCTTTTCGTTGCTCATTTTGTTTTTTCCGTCCGCAGCCGATTTCGTTTTTTGCGCAATGCCATGATGTTAAAGGCTTCGACCGCCGCCGCGAAAGCCATGGCGAAGTAAATATAGCCGCGCGGAATATGGACTTCGAAGCCGTCGGCCACCAGCGCGACGCCGATCAGAAGGAGGAAGGCGAGCGCCAGCATCTTGGTGGTCGGATGCCGGTTGACGAAATCGCTGACCGGGCCCGACGCCACATACATGACGCCGATGGCAATGACGACGGCCGCCACCATCACCTCGATATCCTCCGCCATGCCGATCGCGGTGATGATGGAATCCAGCGAGAAGACGAGGTCGATCACGATGAGCTGGACGATCGCAAAACCGAAGGACGCGGCGGCCACTGAGGGCTGATGTTCCTCATCCTGGCCTTCCACCTCGGCGTGGATTTCGTGCACGCCCTTCGCGAGCAGAAACAGGCCGCCGCCGACCAGGATCAGATCGCGCCAGGATACGTCGCGCCCGAATACTTCCAGGATCGGCGCGGTCAATCCCATGACCCAAGTCAGGGTCATCAGCAGCGCAATGCGGAAAAGGAGTGCGAGGCTCAGCCCGATCTGGCGGGCCAGCTTCTTGCGGTTTTCAGGAAGCCGTCCGACCAGGATGGAAATGAAGATGATATTATCAATGCCGAGAACGATCTCCAGCACGGTCAGTGTGATCAGCGCTGCCCAAGCGTGCGGATCCGTCAGCAATTCGAGCATATCGGACTCCCGAGACTACGGCTCACATTGGCTTGCGAAGGACACAACGTCGCGTCATGATTCTGGTTCAGACGAATTCATGAGGCAACCTCGGTCAGGATATTTGCGATCAGGGGATTGACGAGATCGGGTCGCGAAAGCGGCGCCATGTGTCCGCCCTCGGCAAGTTCGTGCAGGCGCCAAGGGCGGTGCGTTTGCATGAGCAGCGATGCGACGGCATGCGTCGGGCGACGGGTATCGGCCGCGCGCAGGAGGTGAACCGGAGCCGGAATATTACCCCAGTCCGGCAATGGCCGCGACAGCGCGATGACTGCGTCCCATTCATGCAGGACATTCGGCAGCATCATGCGCAGCCCGGCCTTGCGCTCCTCCGGCATTGCGGACCAGGAGCCGGTGCCGGACCAGTAATCGATAAACAATTCGCCGGCGCGGTCCCATTGCCCCGTGGTGCCGAGCGCCTGATAGCGCATGGAGAGTTCGTGGATTTCAGTAAATGCGTCGGCGGGGCCATGCGTCCTGAGCAGCGAAAACAGGATCGGTTCGAAAGCGATCACGGCGCGCAGCCGTATGCCCAAGTGCAGCGCAGTCTCCAGCGCCACGGCGCCGCCCAGCGAATGCCCGACCAGGGTGACGGGTTCGTCAAGCTGCGAAACGACGGCCGCGACCAGTCCGGCCTGATCGGCCAGCGTCTGCCGGGCGTCAGCCGGCCACGGTGAGGTCCCGCCATAGCCACACAGGTTGACCGCCAGCACGCGGTAGCCGCCCTGCAACTCCTCAACAAGGCGCCGCCATTGGCGCAATCCGCTGGCAGAACTGTGCAGCAGGACGACAACAGGCCCGGCGCCCGCCGCCAGATATTCAACCTCGAAACCGCCCGCCTTGATCTGCCGCATCATGTCGTTCGCAATTTCTTTCAAAGAGTAAGCATAAGTCCTTGGGAAATGCGAACGGCCAGCGAATTGCTCGCCAGTCCTTGCCGAAGGCGCTAGAAGGCCGTGAGGATAGAGACATGACCGAGGCAAAAGAAATCGTTGGGGACGTGGTCGTGGTGGGCGCGGGACCTGCGGGCCTGACCGCAGCCGTCGCGCTGGCGGAGGCCGGCCTGAACACCATTCTGGTGGCCAACGCGCCTCCCGCGGACAATCGCACCACTGCCCTGCTCTCGAGTTCAGTGACAGCGCTTGAGACGCTCGGCGTGTGGGACCTCTGCAGTGCCCAGGCCGCCCCTCTGCGCACCCTGCGGTTGGTCGACGATACGGCCCGGCTGCTGCGCGCGCCCGAGGCGAGATTCGAAGCGCATGAAATCGACCTCGCGGCCTTCGCTTACAATATCGAGAACCGCCACCTCATCGAAGCCCTGGAAAAACGGCTCTCCGGTCTCCCGGCCCTGACCCGCATCCGCGCCGACGCGGTCGCCGTCGATCTCCTGCCGCAGCATGTGGTCGTGCGCACCAAGGACGGGCATAGCGTCCAGGCGTCCGTCATCGTCGCCGCCGACGGTGCGCGCTCGATATGCCGGATGGCGGCCGGCATCGAAACGCGCGGCTGGAGCTATCCGCAGACGGCGCTGACATTCACGGTGGCCCACACCCGTCCGCATCACGAGATCTCGACGGAATTCCACACCGAGCACGGCCCCTTCACCACGGTGCCGCTGCCCGGGTTGCGGTCGAGCATCGTCTGCGTCGTCGATCCCGGCGAGGCCGAATATTTGAAGGACCTCTCCGGCGCGGCATTGAATGCGGAGATCGAGAGACGTTCGCATTCCATTCTAGGCAAGGTTTCCGCCGAGCCGGGCCACGGCGCCTTTCCGCTGGCCGCGGAGACCGCGCAAGTGTTTGCCGCGCGGCGCGTCATGCTGGTGGGGGAAGCCGCACACCGCATCCCGCCGATTGGGGCGCAGGGCCTCAACCTTGGACTGCGCGACGCCGCAACCATCGGCGAACTGGTCGTGGCAGCCAGGCAGCGCGGCCAGGATATCGGCTCCGACGAGATCATGACCCGCTACGAGAATCTGCGGCGCGCGGATGTGAGCAGCCGCACCTTTGCCGTCGACCTGCTCAACCGCTCGCTGCTTTCGGGGTTGCTGCCGCTGCAGGGCGCGCGCGGCCTCGGCCTTTATCTGATGAACAATGTCGGGCCGTTGCGGCGGGCGCTGATGCGCGAAGGCGTGGCGCCGGCGGCGGCGTTGCCGCGTCTCATGCGCGGCGAGGCGCTGGCCTAGCCTGCGCGATGGCGCGAACTTGCCCCGTCGTCGCAGCGTTCAGAAAAGCTGCAGCGGCAGCAATCCTGCTTTTACCAGCCACATGACCGTGGTCAGCGTGAATACCGAAAGAACCGTGCCGATCAGCACCGCACTCGACGCCTGCTCCACCCAGCAATCGTATTGCCGCGCCAGAATGAACACGTTCAGGGCCGGCGGCAGCGCCGCCATCAGCACCGCCGCGTAGACCCAGGTCTGCGGAAAGGGACCGAGCAGCGACAGGATCGCGAGCACGATGATCGGGTGCAGCGTCAGCTTGACCAGCACGATGACCGGCACTTCCCGCGGCATCCGCTGCATCGGCCGCAACGCCACGGTCACGCCGAGCACGAACAAGGCGCAGGGCGCGGCGGCATTCTGGAGGAATTGCATCAGCCGGTCGAGCGCAACCGGCGGCTCGAAATGCAGGGCCGCCGACACGACCCCCAGCACGGTCGCGACAATGAAGGGATGCAGGACGATGCGCTTGAGGACCAATAGCGCATTCTCGGCGAAGCTTTTCTTGTCGGGGCCGGCCAGAGCCATTAGGAACGGCACCAGCGAGAACAGCAGGATGCTGTCAAAGCAGAAGATCAGCGCCACCGGCGCGGCCGCCTCCGCCCCGAGGGTCGAGAGCGCCAGCCCCGGTCCCATATAGCCGATATTGCCATAGCCGCCGGCAAGGCCGGCAATGGTCGCGTTCTGCAGGCGGTCGCGTGCCAGCAGGCTGATCGCAAAGGCGATGGCAAAGGCGACCGCCGTGGCCAGCGAGGTGCCCACCACGTAGGACAGCCGGGTCAGTTCCTCGAGCGGCGTCTGCGCCACGATCCGGTAGAACAGGCAGGGCAAGGCCACGTAGATGATGAAGAAGTTCATCCAGGCCAGCCCGGTATCCGGAATGCGCTGCAGCTTTCCGCAGGCAAAGCCGAGAAAGATCAGCCCGAAATAGGGAAGCGCGAGATTGAGGACGTCGATCATCGAATCCCGTCGCTGGCGGGCTGAATGGCTTTCCGTTTGCTATCGGGCACGCCGTCCGCGGTCAATCGCGGCCATAAGTCTGGCTTGGCGGACGCACCGGCTTGCTCTAAGCCGAAAACAGGCCCTTCCGCGACTGACCGAAGATCTTCCCATGAAGCTTCCGCGCCAGTTCTACAAGCCGCTCGCCGTCGGCGCCCCTGCCCCGATGCGGGATCTGCCGGTCCGGCTCGAGCGCATGATCCATTTCGTGCCGCCGCATCTGGAGAAGATCCGGGCCAAGGTGCCGCAGCTCGTCAACGACGTCGACGTCGTTCTCGGCAATCTGGAGGATGCCATCCCCGCCGACGCCAAGGATGCCGCGCGCCAGGGCTTCATCGCCATGGCGCGGGAGACCGATTTCGGCGCAACCGGACTATGGACGCGCATCAATGCGCTCAATTCGCCCTGGGTGCTGGACGATCTCACCGAGATCGTCGCTGCGGTCGGCAACAAGCTCGATGTGATCATGGTGCCCAAGGTGGATGGCGAATGGGACATCCACTATCTCGACCAGCTGCTGGCGCAGCTCGAGGCAAGGCACGCGGTGACAAAGCCGATCCTGTTGCATGCCATTCTGGAAACGGCGGAAGGCGTGAAGAACGTCGAGACGATTGCCGCCGCCTCACCGCGCATGCAGGGCATCAGTCTGGGGCCGGCCGATCTCGCCGCCTCGCGGGCGATGAAGACCACGCGCGTCGGCGGCGGGCATCCGGACTACAGGGTGCTGGCCGATGCGGACGGCGACGAACCGCGCGCCGCGTATCAGCAGGACCTGTGGCATTACACGCTCGGCAAAATGGTGGATGCCTGCGCGGCCGCCGGCATCAAGCCATTCTATGGTCCGTTCGGAGATTTTGCCGATCCCGCCGCCTGCGAGGCCCAGTTCCGCAATGCCTTTCTCATGGGCTGCGCCGGGGCCTGGTCGCTGCACCCCTCGCAGGTCGAGATCGCCAAACGGGTTTTCTCGCCCGATCCGCGCGATGTCGCCTTTGCCGGCAAGATCCTCGCGGCCATGCCGGACGGCACCGGCGCGGTGATGATCGACGGCAAGATGCAGGACGATGCGACCTGGAAGCAGGCCAAGGTGGTGGTCGATCTGGCCCGCCTGGTGGCCGCCAAGGATCCGGCGATGGCCGCAATCTACGGCGTTTGACCGCTGGTACTGCCACAATTTTCCGCTATGTAAGCAGGCATCATGCCCAAGCCCCTACAGCCCAAGACTGACGACAGACCGGACCTCAGGTCGCGGGTCGCAAAATTTAAGATCGGACAGGTGGTCAAACACCGGATTTTTCCGTTCCGCGGCGTCGTGTTCGATATCGACCCGGTTTTTGACAACACCGAGGAATGGTGGCTGTCGATTCCCGAGGATATCCGGCCTAGCAAGGACCAGCCTTTCTATCACCTGTTCGCCGAGAACGCGGAAACCGAATACGTCGCCTATGTCTCGGAACAGAACCTGCTGCCGGACAATTCCAGCGAGCCGATCCGGCATCCCCAGGTAGCCGAAGAGTTCATCAAGGACGCCAAGGGCGGCTATCGTCCGCGCGCCTTCATCATCAACTGAACGCTCACCTGCGAACGATCAGAAATAAAAAAGCGCGCCGCGAGGCGCGCTTTTTGTTGATGCATGCTTCGAGGGCTATTGCGGCTTCGCGCCGCCCGGCGCCGGCTGCTGCTGCAGCTTCTGGCGCGCTTCGTTGGCGCGGCGCTGCAACTCGTCCTGCAGCTTCTTCTGCTGTTCCTCGAACACCTTCGGGTCCGTGGGCGGACCGTCATAGGCCTTGGCGAAATCGTTGAGCGGCAAATTCAGGCTGATCGGCTGACCGTTGGAATTGATCGCCTGGACGGCCAGTTGCTGGCCCTTCTTCAACCGGTTGATGAGGTCGGCGCTGGCCTCATAATCGGCCATGCAACCGTTGGTGAAGCAGATCACATACGGGCCCTGCGCCGGCTGGCCCTGGTCGACGATGATGCGGGTGCCGTGCACGATCTGCATGCCCAGCGGCAGGGTCACACGCAGCACCTTCTTGGGGTCGCCATCCGGCTCGATCAGCACCGCCGCGACGACCGGCATGCCGGATTCGAGACGGGCGTCCTTGCCGGTGAAGCAAACCTGCTTGGCATTGGCTTCCTGGCCCTTCAGGCAGAACTTGGTCCAGGGCGAATAGATCAGCTGCGGCTGATCCGCTTGCGGAGCCTGAGGCTGCTGGGCCTGCTGCTGTTGCTGCTGCGCGGGCGCCGCAGGCTTCTGGGCCGCGGGCTTCGACGGCGCCGGCTTGGCCGGCTGCTGCTGCGCGAAAGCCGCGCTCGAAGCGAACAGCGCCATCAGCGAGGCAGCTGCAATTGTAGTCAGCGTCCAAGCCGCCGGCCGGGCCGGTGCGGACGCAATCCGATAGGTCATGTCGTACGGTTCCTCTCTCTCGCCGGGTGACGGCGGCAGGCCAATGGCCGTTCCGGGTGTCTCTTCGCCAAAAACGGCGACAGCGTGACGGTCGGGCACCGTCTGTTAGCCGAAATCTCGGTGAGGATAAAGAGATAGAGGTAAATCATGGTGATAAGGGGGCTTTCGGAGGCAAGAGCCCGGTCGCCTGAGCCCCCTGCCCGGCATTACGATGTATGACCTTGCCTGTCGTCGAATCACAGCGTCGTCTGCCGTGCCCCAGTTCTGGACCCCTCGCCGCATTCCCGGCCGCCTCCGGCGGATGGCGCGAGCCTGCGCCGTTCTGGCCGCAGCGGCTTGGTCCGGGGTCCTGCCCGCCGCAGCCGCGCCCAGCCATGCCATCGCCATGCACGGCTCGCCTGCCTTGCCGATGGATTTCACAAGCCTCCGCTACGCCAATCCGCAGGCCCCGAAAAGCGGCCGGCTGGTGCAAGGGGTGCTCGGCACCTTCGACAGCCTGAACCCCTTCATCGTGCGTGGCCTCGCCGCCCAGTCCGTCCGCGGTTATGTGGTGGAGAGCCTGATGGCGCGCGGCTATGACGAGCCGTTCACGCTGTACGGACTGCTCGCCCAGTCCGTGGAAACCGATAGCGAGCGCACATTCGTCACCTTCACGCTCAATCCGGCCGCGCGCTTTTCCGACGGCAAGCCGGTGACCGCCGAAGACGTGGTGTTTTCCTGGCGCCTGCTGCGCGACAAAGGCCGGCCCAATCACCGCACCTATTATGCCAAAGTGAAAAAGGCGGAGATCATCGCCGAGCGCACGGTCCGCTTCGATCTCTCCGGGAGCAACGATCGCGAACTTCCGCTCATTCTCGGGCTGATGCCGATCCTCGCCAGCCATGCGATCGATGAGAACAGGTTCGAGGAAACGAGTTTCGAGCCGCCGCTCGGCAGCGGTCCCTATGTGGTCAAGGACGTGGAGCCGGGCCGAAGCCTCTTGTTCGTCCGCAATCCCGATTATTGGGGCAAGGATCTTCCGATCAATCGCGGCTTCTGGAATTTCGAGGAAATCCGCTTCGACTATTACCGCGACGACAATGCCTATTTCGAGGCTTTCAAGAAGGGCCTCTATGACGTACGCGCCGAGCTCGATCCCAGCCGCTGGCAGACCGGCTACAACTTTCCGGCGTTACGCAGCGGCCGCGTGATCAAGGATGCATTTCCGACCGGCTTGCCGAAAGGATTGTCCGCCTTCGTGTTCAACACCCGCCGGCCGGTCTTCGCCGATGCCCGGGTGCGCGAAGCGATCGCGACCCTGTTCGACTTCGAATGGGTGAACCAGAATTTCTTCTTCGGATTGTACGAGCGCAGCGCCAGCTATTTCGAAGGATCGGAATTGTCGTCGGTCGGCCGCCCCGCCGATGCGTATGAGCGACGGCTGCTGGCGCCCTTTCCGGATGCCGTGCGCGTCGACATCATGGACGGCACCTGGCGTCCCGAAGCCAGCGACGGCTCGGGACGCGACCGCGAGCACCTGAAGAAAGCGCTCGACTTGCTGTCGCAGGCCGGCTTCGACCTGAAAGACGGCGTACTGCGCAACCGCACGACCGGGCGGCCGCTGACCTTCGAGATTCTTGTCACCAGCAAGGACCAGGAACGCCTGGCGTTGTCCTTCAGCCGCGACCTGAAGCGCGCCGGCATTGCCGTGCGGGTGCGCGTCGTCGATGCCGTGCAGTATGATCGCCGCCGCCTGACCTACGACTACGACATGATCCAGAACCGCTGGGATCAGTCGCTGTCGCCCGGCAACGAACAGCATTTCTATTGGAGTTCCGAAGCCGCCGGCGTCGACGGCACGCGCAATTACATGGGCGCCCGCAATCCGGCCATCGATGCGATGATCGCGGCGCTTCTGCGCGCCCGCGAACGCGAAGACTTCGTGTCCGCCGTCCGCGCTCTCGACCGCACGCTGATTTCAGGCTTTTATGTCGTGCCGCTTTTCCATCTGCCGGAGCAATGGGTGGCGCGGTGGAGCCGTATCGAACATCCCAAGGTAACGCCGCTTTTCGGCTATCTGCCGGAAACCTGGTGGCACAAGCCGGAAGCGGAGTGAGACGCCGATGATCCTGGGCGACGCACCTGCCGACCAGTCAAGCGCGCTCTCCGGCGCGGTGACAACCCTCGACGACATGTTCCGGCGCGCGATGATGCGCCATCCCGATCTGCCGGCGGTCGTCGATCCGCCCAATCGCGAGAGCTTCACCGATGGTCTGCCGAAGCGCATGACCTATGCGCAAGCCGATGCGATGATCTCCGCCATCGCCTTGCGCCTGCGGCGGCTCGGTCTTTCCACCGACAGTGTCATCGGCATCCAGTTGCCGAACACGATCGAGAGCATTCTGACCATTCTCGGCGTGATGCGCGCGGGAATGATCGCGGCGCCGCTGCCGCTGCTGTGGCGTCAGGCCGACGGCATCGCGGCGCTTTCCCGCGTCGGCGTCAAGGCGCTGATCACCTGCGGCCGCATCGGCAATACCGACCACAGCCGGCTCGCCATGGACATCGCCGCGGAGATCTTCCCGATCCGCTATGTCTGCGGCTTCGGCTCCGAGACCGCCGACGGCATCGTTCCGATGGACGATCTCTTCGAGCAGGTCGACGTGCCCTATACCGCCGCCGCGGTTCCTGAG
>JAEWCJ010000434.1 GCA_023390695.1 Pseudomonadota bacterium
GGCGCGCGCCACGTTGAACGGCAGGCAATGCTCGTAAATGGCGTAGCCGGAGAATTTCGAATCCATCGCCGCGCGAGAGGCCGCAAATGCCTCTTTCAGCGTCAGGCCTTTCGCCACGCTGTCCTGCGCGGAACCATAGAGTGTGGTGAGGAAATCGCGAGTTCCCTCGATTCCGGCCTGCACCTTCTCCGGCGTGGTCAGCGCCGCCCCGCGTCCTGGCACCAGGGCATTCGCCTTGAAGGCGGCGAGACGGTCGAGGGTCGCCGGCCAGTCGGCGAGATGCGCATCGCCGCAATAACAGGCGGAGTGATATTCCACGAGATCGCCGGAGAACACGACATTGGCATCGGGCACATAGGCGACGACATCGCCCGCCGTATGGCCGCGTCCGATATGCATGATCCGCACCTCGCGTTTTCCGAGCCAGACCGACATCTGCTGCGCAAACGTGATGGTCGGCCAGGTCAGGCCGGGAATGGATTCGACGGCGCGGAACAGGCGCGGGAAACGGCCGATTTCCGAATCCATGTCCTGCTGCCCACGCTCCACGATCATCTCACGCGCGGCGTCCGAGGCGAGGATTTCGGCGTCCGTATAGGCCGAAGCGCCGAGCACGCGCACGGCGTGATAATGCGACAGCAGCACATACTTGATCGGCTTGTCGGTGACCTTGCGCACGCGCTCGATCACTTCCAGAGCCATCACCGGCGTCGCCTGCGCATCCACGACCATCACGCCGTCATCGCCGACGATGATGCCGGAATTGGGATCCCCTTCCGCCGTGAAGGCATAAAGCCCCTGCCCGATCTCGTCGAAGGAGATCGTCTTTTCGGCCGTGTCGGCGGTGGAGGCGAAGCCTTTTGTCATTGTCACGCTCACACTTCGCGGCCAAGCCGGTGATCGATCGACCAGCGTCCGCCGCCATGGATCAGGAAATGAAACACCACGATGGACCAGAACAGCGGATATTCAAAGCCGCGTGCGTTCCAGTAGAAGCCGAATTGCGAATGATAATAGACCGCAGTGAGCAGGAACAGCAGGATCGGAATGCAGGCGAGCCGCGTGAGGAATCCGACCGCGAGCAGCAGGCCGCCGAGGGTCTCCGTCAGCGCCGTCAGGATGGCCCACAGCCAGCCCGGACTGAATCCCGCCTCCGCGAAGAAATCGGCATTGGCCGGTAGCGCGAAGAATTTCGGATAGCCATGCGCGATCAGTGACAGGCCGGCCATGACGCGGATCAGCAATTCGGTGAACGGGGCGAGCGCACGATAGACCCGTCCCAGCATCGGAACCACAAGGCGGGGTTGCTCAGTCATCGTCATCGTGACCTCCGCGTCTTTCACCCGGATCGTCATTGCGGCCGATACTGTACCACCTCCTGCTCGATCGCGCCGAAGATCGAACGCCCGCTTTTGTCCAGCATCTCGATGCGCACGCGATCGCCAAATTTCAGGAACGGCGTCACCGGCTTGCCGGTCCGGATGGTTTCCACCGTGCGCTGTTCGGCGAGACAGGAATAGCCGAGTCCGCCCTCGGCGATCGGCTTGCCGGGGCCGCCATCGGCATCGCGGTTCGACACCGTGCCGGCGCCGAGAATGGTGCCGGCAGAGAGCGCCCGCGTTTTCGCTGCATGCGCGATCAGGACCGGAAAGTCGAAAGTCATATCGTCTGAACAGACAGGCTTTCCGAACGGCTTGCCGTTGATGAAACTGAGCAGCGGCAGATCGAGTTTGGCGCCGTCCCACGCGGTGCCGAGTTCGTCCGGCGTCACCGCCACCGGCGTAAAGGCCGACGACGGCTTGGATTGCAGAAAGCCGAACCCCTTGGCGAGCTCGGGTCCGGTCAGATTGCGGAGGCTCACATCGTTGATCAGCGTGATCAGGCGGATGGCTTTCGCCGCCTGATCACGGCTGGCGCCCATCGGCACATCGCCGAGGACCACGACGACCTCCGCTTCCAGATCGATACCCCAAGCTTCCTCGGCGAGTGCGATCGAATCGTGCGGTCCGGCAAAGGTGTCGGAGCCGCCCTGATACATCAGCGGATCGATCCAGAAGCTGTCCGGCACCTCGACGCCGCGGGCCTTGCGCACCAGCGCGACGTGATTGACGTAAGCGGAGCCATCCAGCCACTGATAGGCACGCGGCAGAGGCGCCGCGCATTGCCTCGGATCGAAGGGCAGATGCGTGCCTCGCCCCGCTTCCAGCGCGTCCGCGATTTCGGTCAGGCGCGGGGCCGCCGCGTCCCAATTGTCGAGCGCCGCCTGCAAGGTCGGTGCGACCGCAGAGGCATCGATACAGCGCGACAGGTCGCGGGAAACGACCACAAGCCGGCCGTCCCGGCCCTCCTTAAGCGAGGCGAATTTCATTTACTTCGGCTCGCGCCGCTTCGGATCGAAATGCTTCTTCAGGCCTTTCCAGCAATCCGTGTAATCGGCCTGCAGCGTGTCCAATCGAGCCGCGAATTTCGTCACTCGCTGGCGGAAGCGGGTCTCGAACATGAAGGCCAGCGTATTCTCGAGCTTGACCGGCTTGAGCTCGACATTGCTGGCGTGCTCGAACGCGTCGGTGTCGGGACCATGCGGCAGCATGGTGTTGTGCAGGCTCATGCCGCCGGGCACGAAGCCTTCCGGCTTGGCGTCATAGACGCCGAAGACCAGCCCCATAAATTCCGACATGACGTTGCGGTGATACCAGGGCGGACGGAAGGTGTTCTCGGCGACGCCCCAGCGCTCCGGGAAAATCACGAAATCGATATTCGCGGTGCCCGCCGTCTCCGACGGCGAGGTCAGAACCGTGAAGATCGAGGGATCGGGATGGTCGAAGCCGATGGCGCCGACCGGCGAGAAGGTGCGCAGATCGTATTTGTACGGCGCGTAGTTGCCGTGCCATGCCACCACATCGATCGGCGAATAGGGCAGCGTCGTCTTCCAGAGCGAGCCGCCCCATTTCACATAGAGCTCGGTCGGCGTGTCCCTGTCCTCGTAGCTGGCGACAGGCGT
>JAEWCJ010000105.1 GCA_023390695.1 Pseudomonadota bacterium
GCGATATGATCGGCGTTTTCACCGAGCTTGCATCGGAAGTATTCGAGACATCGTTCGGCCTGGTGCGGCGGCCGGTGCCGCTGAATATCGGCAAGATCGGCACCAACATGGTCTGGCACACGCGCAACAACAACGACCAGAAACAGGCCTGGCTGCGCGAACAGGTCAGGCTGATCTACAAGGGTCTTTGAGCTCCGCCATCAGACGCATCGTCGCGTTCGCGGCCTGCATCGACCGCGTGGCCGCACAGCCCGGCCGCAAACGCGCGCGTTGCGCCTAAAATTCCTTCCAGTCTTCCGGATCGTTGGCCAGGGCCGTGGCGCCATGCACGCGTCCGGTCACCCTTCTTGCTGCGCGTGTCGGCCGCACCACCGGCGCTTTGGCCTTGCGGACTTCCGGCGCGGGGCGCTTCACGGAAGGCACGGCGACTTCCTCACCAAGACGGAACAAGCCAATTCGCTCGGACATTGCGCCCTGCTGATCTTCCAGCGTTTTCGCAGTGGCGGCGTTTTCCTCGACCAGAGCCGAATTCTGCTGAGTCACCTCGTCCATCTGATGCAGCGCCTTGCTGATCTGATCCAGACCGGACGCCTGCTCGACGCTGGCATGGGCGATTTCGGACACGATATCGGCAACCTGCTTAATGGAGCCGACAATCTCATTCAGCGACGCGCCGGCGCGGTTCACCAGATCGACCCCGTCACGCACCTGGCCCGAGGAATTGACGATCAGATCCTTGATATCCTTGGCCGCCTGCGAGGAGCGCTGCGCCAGACTGCGCACTTCGGACGCCACGACGGCAAACCCGCGGCCCGCTTCGCCAGCGCGCGCGGCTTCCACCGCAGCGTTGAGCGCCAACAGGTTGGTCTGCCGGGCGATCTCGTCGATGACGCTGATGATATCGGAAATCTTGCCGGAGGATTCCTCGATCCTCGCCATCGCGGATACGGCTTCGGACACCACCTTGCCGCCGCGCTCTGCCACCTCCCATGTACCCTTGGTCAGAGTATTGGCATGCTGGGCGCTCTCGGCATTCTTTTTCACGGTCGCCGAGATTTCCTCCATCGAGGCCGAAGTCTCTTCCAGGCTTGCCGCCTGCTCCTCAGTCCGCTGGGACAGATCGGTGGTGCTGGTGGAGATTTCCGCAGCGGCGTTGGAGACTTCGCGAGTCGCTTCCGTAATCGCACGGATGGTTTCGTGCAGCCCCGTCATCGCGGCGTTAAAGTCGTCCCTGATCTGATGATAGGCCTCAGGGAAATCCCCTGACAGCCGGAACGTCAGATCCCCCTCCGAGAGCTTGCCCAGGCCTTCGCCCAGCGCGCGCATGGCTTCTGCCTGCTCAGCCGCCGCCTTGGCCCGCTCTTCTGCGGCCCTTGCCTGCTGCGCAGCTTCCGCCTTCTGCCGCTGCAAGGTCTCGTCTGCCTCACGGCGCGCCTTGTCGACCGCGAGAACCTTGAACTTCTCGACCGCGTTGGCGACATCGCCGATCTCGTCCTTGCGGTCCAAGCCGGGCAGGACGACATCAAAATCGCCCTCCGCGAGTTTCAGCATGGCGCCCTGGATATGACGCAGGGGGCCGGTGACGCGCCATGACACGACGACCATCATGGCTGCAGTCAGGATGATGGCGACCAGCAGCAATGCGATCTGCATTATCAGATTCTGCATCGCGGCTGCGCTCTGCACGCTGGCACGCTCGTTGGCCACGTCGAGAGCGACCTCGGCCACGCCCAGCAGCGATGCCAGTTTGGCAACGGACATCGGCGTCCATTCTTCCGCCTTGATCCCGGTTGGCTCATCCGCGGCGACCGAGCGCATGACCTTGAGGCGGAGATCGATGAATTCCTTGGCGAAATATTCGCGCTTGGCCCGCTCGAGTGCTTCCTTGAAGCGCTGCGGCAGGGGCAGGCTGGCCGCTACACCTTCCAGCGCTTCCCATGCCCCGTCGGCTTTCGACGTGTTGACGAAGTAAATGCGCATGGGCTCGCTGGGCAACTTCTGGCCGGCAAGGCCGTTGGCGAGCATCGCCTGCGCATCGCCGGCGGAATTACGAGCCTGCCAGGCCAGCTGCTTGATAATCAGAAGCTGGTCTACATACGCATCCTGCATGGCCACAAGGCGGGTCAGTTGGGCCGACAGCGTATCGAGGCTTTTCAGCAGATCGTCTGCGGTCTTGAAATGCTCCTGCGCCAGGCCGGCACGACGCGACGCCTTTGGCTGCGTGACGGCGACCGCAGTCTCGGCATGCAGGGCGGAGAGCTTTTTCACCGTCTCCACCATGCCCGGGAAGATCGTCTCCTTTTCCGGCCAGTCCAGGCGCTCCAGGCCCGCGAGAGCCGGCTTCAATGCCGTCATCGCAGCGTGGCGCACGTCCTGGGTTTGCTTGGTCAGCGACTGCAGCTGCCGGTCGCCATTCATGTCACGGAAAGTCGTCGATCGGTCGACGCGCAGATTATGCTGGGCGGTGAAGACGTTACCCGAGACATCGACCACCATGGCGATGCGGTCGGCTGCCTTGAGGCGATTCCAGGATTCCCAGGCAGTGAGCGCCAGCATGGCTACGACGGCTGCGCCCAGCGTTCCGATGACTGCCTTCAGAATGAGGTTGACTGAAATCCGATTGCCCATAAACGTCCCCGATTGCCGAGCCGATGACGTTTCTATCTAGCAATTGGTAAATCTGTGGTTTAGCAGCCCTGCATGAACGATGGCACGGTCATGCCGTGGATGCGTGTCAGAACAGATCAAAGTATTCCTTCTGTTCCCAGCGCGTCACCTCGGCGGTGTCCGCCGTTTCTTCGGATCTGTAACGCGCAATTTCTGCTTCCTTGATGCGCAAATAATAATCAACGAAACCATCGCCGAAACCCGTGCGGAAGCACGCGCTGGCCCGCAAAGCATCGAGTGCCTCGCCGAGCGATTTCGGCATCGGCTCCGCCTCGGTCTCGTAGGGCGTGTCGGCGGACGGACCGGGATCGCGACGGGAGTCGACACCTTCAAGCCCGGCGACGATCTGCGACGCCATGTAGAGATAAGGATTGGCCGCGGGCTCGCCGACACGGTTCTCCAGATGCGTCGCCGCATCGCCCGGCCGGCCCAGCACCCGCACCATGACGCCGCGATTGTCCTGCCCCCAGATCACCCGATCGGGCGCCAGTGCATAGGCGCGATAGCGCTTGTAGCCGTTGAGCGTCGGCGTGGTGAAGGCTGCTGCCGCCTTCGCATTGGCCAGCAAGCCGGCGAGATAGGACCGTCCGAGCGGCGAAAGCACTTGTCCGCAGTCGCTCGACGCAAAGGCATTGGCTTTCGTTCTGGAATCCACGAGCGATTGGTGCAGATGCCAGCCGCTGGAAAAGATGTTCGGCAATCCCGGCCGGCACATGAAGGTGCAGTGCAGCCCGTGGCGTCTCGCGATCTGCTTCATGGCGCTGCGGAACAGCACCATCATGTCCGCCGCCTGCAGACCCGGCACCGGCCGGAAGGTGAATTCGCATTGGCTCGGCCCCAGTTCCACTTCCATCGAACGGAACGGCAGGCCGAGCGCCGTCACCGCCCGCCAGAACGGCTCGAGCACCGGCTCGACCTGATCGGAACGCGCTTCGGTGAGCAGTTGGAAGCCCTGATGAATGAAGCTGACCTCCGGCGGCTCGCCCGGCCAGGTGCAATCCGCCGCTGCAAGCCTGGGATTCTCCAGCTTGAACAGATGAAATTCGACCTCCAGACCGGCGACAAAATCGAAACCGGCCTCGGACAGCCGCGACAAGGCCTTGCGGTAGAGCTGCCGCGTGGAGAACGGCACCGGCTTGCCGCCCGGAAAATAGATATCGCAGAGCAGCCAGCCGGTATTCGGCGCCCAGGGCAGGACACGGAAAGTCGTCGGATCGGCGATCATCAGGAAATCGCCGGCGCCTTCCATCTCCGTCATCCCGAAGCCGCCGCCCGGCGTGAAGACCGGGAACACCGTGCGATGCGAAGTATCCTTGGCCAGCAGGGTCGAGGTCATCGCCACGCCGTTGCGCATCATCCTGGCAGCTTCGCTGGCGACAACGGTCTTGCCGCGCAAGACTCCGTGCTGATCGACAAAGGAAAAGCGCACAAGCTCCAGCTTGCGCGCTTCGATTTCCTGCTCGACGATTTCCGCCGCCTTTGCCTGCTCGCCGGACCACAGATCGTGGCGCTCGACGAAGCTCATGCCGGACGCGCGATGTTCATGTGATGACATGGACGCTCTCCGGCCTGGCGTCTCCTCAATGGCCGTTGGCCCAGGATGCCTTCCGCCGCTTCTCTTCGGCGGCACGCCAATAGCCCTGCCAATCGCCGGCCGGGCCGATGCCGTCGATGGCGGCCGGACCGGTGATTTTGCCGGCGGCATCAGCGTCGAGCACCATCAGCAGCTTCTCATCGTCCTTGCCGGCCCTGGCGATGGCGTCACGCAGGATGCGGCGATAGGCGGTGATCGCCTTGTCGGATTGTCCAAGATGCTCCTTGGTGCGGTCCTGGACCTCGCCCATCGACTCGCAAGCCCATTGATCGTGCACGTTGATGTCGGCGCCCATGCCGGTATAGGTCTCGTGCTCCTGCTCGTGCGGATCGAACCCGTAATCGTTGCGCTTGTTCTTGCGCGGGATGTAATCCGGCAATTCGTACAATTCGAGCCGCTGACGGCGCATCTCGTCCTTGTCCACCGCGCCGCCGAAGCTGGTGAAGATCGCGTACCAATAATGTTTGGTGTCGTCGACCGGCACATGCCATTGCGTGATGGTCATGTCGCTGGACATCGGAATCGTGAACGAATTCGGGAAGATCAGATTGGTGACGCGCACATGCATGCGCGCATCGTTGATCTGCCGCAGCGTCATCAGCCGCAAGCCGAAATCGGTGTGTTCGACCTCGATGCGCGGACGCGGAAATTCGCGCATGACCCTGGTCATTGGCATGTCGGAATCGACCGAGTGATCGCGGAACAGCTTGCCGTAGCCCTGGTTCGGATCTTCGTCCTCGAAGAAGCGATGCAGGAATGAGGTGTGGGCGGGATCGATGCCGACCTCGAGCGACTGCAGCCAGTTGCACTCGATCAGCCCCTTGAAGGCGAAAGTGTGCGAATTCGGCGCGACGAAACAGTCCATCTGCGGCAAGGCCGGCGGCTCGCCGGGACCCATATAGGCGAACAGGATGCCGCTCTTCTCGACCACCGGGTAGGCTTTCTGCCGGATATTGGCGCAGAGATTGCTGCCGTCCGGTTCCGCCGGCGTCTCCAGGCATTTGCCGTCGACATCGAATTTCCAGCCATGGAAGGCGCAGCGCAATCCGTCCGCCTCGAGCCGCCCGAAGGCGAGGTCGGTGCCGCGGTGCGGGCAGGCGCGGTCGAGCAGGCCGTAGCGGCCCTCGCCATCCTTGAAGATCACCAGATTTTCGCCCAGCAACTTGACCGGCTTGATCGGCCGATTGCCGGACAATTCGTCAACAAGCGCAGCCGGTTGCCAGTAACGGCGCAGCAGGTTGCCGGCGCCTGTTCCCCGGCCGGTCCGGGTGATGAGGTTGTTCTGTTCTGCACTCAGCATGGAGAACTCCGATCTGTCCCTTCAAGGCGTCGGAGCAGTTTATACAAATACTGAAAATTGCAATACGCGCCTGCAGCCCTTGCAGAAACGCAGGGGAACCTTTCCGCAGCCGCGCAAACCCCGGCCGCGGCTGTGGATTGAAACCGCAATCAGGACCAGCCGGCCGCAGCCCGCCGGCGCATATAGGCTTCGCGGCGCCCGCGCAGCCGCTCGGCCATGGCCCGCGCTTCGTCCAGGCTGGTTGCTGCGCAGGTCCGGTATTCCAGATCCTCATTGCGATAACGCGGCCGCTTGCGCGCAAACAACACACGCAAACCCCTCGCAGGTCGTGGCATCAGCACGGCAAGGGTCTGTGCGACATTTCCGGAATGGGCGAAAGCGATCTGTTCGCCGGTGCCGGTATGCCGGACTTCAAATACCCCCGGGCCGATCGGGGCATCGATATGTCCGCCATTGTCGGGATTAGGATAGGGCTTCCAATTCACCCAGGAGCTGACCATATCTTCTTACCCATAAATGCAAGCCAACCCCTTCCCGTGCGCGATCACGCGCGCAACATAACGCGAGGCGCGGCAAAGCGTTCCCGGCAAGACAAAGCTCTTAAGATGTAGGACGAGAGAGGTAGGCGATGCCCGGCGTCACATTCAGCGGCCGGGCAATACCAGGACCTTCGGCTTCGCCGGAAGCGTACCCTTGGACACCACGACCGACGGCGTCTCGTTCATCTCGATGTCGAACTTGTCGCGCATGCGATCAAGAAATCGATTCAGCGTGAACACGCTGAAATAGTGCATGGGAATGATCAGCGGCGCCTTCAGGCTTTCCAGCACCTCGACCATACCGTCGAGATCCAGCGTCATGCCTCCGTCCACCGGCACCATCACCGCATCCAGCCGCCCGATCTCGTTCACCTGCTGCGCGGTGAGAGTGTGATGCAGATGCCCGAGATGGGCGATGCAGAGATTGGCCACCTCGAACACGAAAATTGAATTGCCGTGCTGCTGGGTGCCGCCGCCGTAATCGCGGATATTGGTCGGCACATTGCGCACCCGCACATCCTTGATCTGCACGTCATGCCGCACCGGCCGGCCATATTCACTCGCCCAGCCGCGCAGAACATGCGCGATCCCCGGATCCGGGGCATCGGTGTAGTGGGTCGAATGCGCGCGGTTCATGGTCACGACGTCGGGCAGCATCGGCGGCTTCACGTAGTCGTTATAGTCGGTGGCGACACGCACCCGGCCCGCGCTTTCGAGCAGGAACGTGGAATGTCCGATATACGTGATCCGCACCTGATCTGACGACAGCGCTGCCAGCCGCAGCGAGGCTGGAACAACCGGCAATCGCGGAGAGGCGATCAGGCCCGGGCAATTTTCCATCACATCGGCTTGCGGCGGCTTGGCTTGCACACGCTCGAAGGCGGCGGATGATCCTGCGGTGGAAACGGCGGCCAGCAATATTCCTGCCGCAATGACGACCAAGCCCTGCAAATGCATCAAGCCGCTCCCGTCAATCCGCGCAAACTATGCCACGGATCGAACGGTGCGGCCACATCGCGAGACGTGCAACCAACGCATGAACAAGCGGCGGCGCTGGCCCTCGCGCCGCGGACCGCTCAGCGCGAGGACACGATGATACCCTTGGGCGTCACCACAACCCAGCGGCCGTTCTGCCGGCGAATGCCTTCGACACGGCCAAGGCCCGGCAGATTGGCTCCGGGCACGACCTCGTAAAGGCCATGACGGCTCTCCACCATAGCCGCGCCGTCGAAAATCTCGCGCAACACCCAGCCCGAGACGACCGCAGGCCTGTCCTCCTGCTTGGGCGCAATCGAGCCCGTGATCTCGGGCGAAGCGGCAGCCCTGCGTTCAAGCTTCTCCACCGCCTCGGCCAGACGCACGATCTTTGCCGCCGGCTCGCCCTGCATTTTTTCGCTGCGCTCGACGCGCTCGTTGATGCGTGCATATTGCGCGGCAGAATTCTTCGCCATGCTGTCGATGCTGGCCTTCAGCGCGGCGATGTCGGCCGAGAGCTTGGCGACCGCATCCTTCTCGGCTTCCGCGATCGTGGTGCGCACAGGCTCTGCCGGCGGACGCACAAAGGTGACGGCGGCCCATGCGCCGACCATCGATCCCAGCGCCGCCGCCACGGCGATCGAAGCCGCAAGCACTGTGATGCGGCTGAGCCGGGGACGTGCCGCCAGCGCCGCAATCAGCAATGCACCCGCCCGCTTGGCGAGTGAAGGCCGCGCAAGTGATGCGGCCTCGTCAGTCGTTTTCGAGATTTCCGGAGAGCCGGCGGTTGAGGTGGCGACGTCGTCGTTACGCGCGGACGTATCCATAACAAGACTCCGATTGACGAACGGATCTTCATCAATCGGTAACCATGAGCTCTTACGTTTTTGTTAACGCTACGCTTTTTACCACTTCGCGCACGTCAGAGCAGCCCGTTCTCCTGCGCCAGTTCCTTCAGCGAACGTTCCGGACGCGCGCCGAGATGCTGGATGACTTCGGCGGCGGCAAGCGCGCCGAGTTTGCCGGCGGCGACATGGTCAGATCCGCGTGCAAGTCCGACCAGGAACCCGGCGGCAAAAAGGTCACCGGCGCCGGTCGTGTCCACCACCTTGTCCACCGACATTGCGGGAACGGCTTTCACGGCATCGGCACCGACCACAACGCAGCCTTTTTCACTGCGCGTCACCACGGCCAGTTTTGCATCCTGACGCAATGCCGCGATCGCCGTGTCGAAGTCCGCCGTTTCGTACAGACTTTTGAGCTCGGCTTCGTTGGCGAAGATCAGATCGACCGTCTTGTCACGCACCAGCTTGAGAAATTCGCCGCGATAGCGATCGACACAGAACGAATCCGACAGGGTGAGCGCCACCATGCGATTGGCATCGTGCGCAGCCTTGGCCGCCTTGAGGAAGGCTTCCTTGGCATGCGGCGGATCCCAGAGATAGCCCTCGAGATACGTGATCGCAGCCGAGGCGATCATGTCAGGATCGATATCGTTCGGATGCAGATCCTGCGCGGCACCGAGATACGTGTTCATGGTTCGCTCGCCGTCCGGCGTTACCATGATGTAGCAGCGCGCGGTGGAGGGACCATCCGATGCCGGCGGCGTCTCAAAGGCGATCTTGGCCGCCCGGATGTCATGCGCAAAAGCCCGCCCCAATTCGTCGTCCTTGACCTTGCCAACAAAGGCCGCGCGCGCGCCGTAGCTGGCGACGCCGGCGATCGTGTTGGCCGCGGACCCGCCGGAAATCTCGGTTGCCGGACCCATCGCGTCGTAGATCGCCTGGGCGCGCGCCTCGTCGATCAGCGACATACCTCCCTTCTGCATTTTCTGGGCAACCAGAAAATCGTCGTCGGCACGGGCGATCACATCGACAATGGCGTTTCCGATGCCAAGGACGTCGTAGCGGGGAGCGGTCATTCCTGTTACCTCGCATGAAGAGCGGCGCGCACTATAACGGCGGACGACGCGCGGGCAACCATTGAAGTCGCTATTGCCGCTACAAATACGCGCGCCATCGGCGTCAAACGGAGACAGATCAGCGTGGGCACCGCGGGACATATCCCATGTCGATAATTCGTCCGGTCGCCGCGATCGGCGGCGCGACGCTGCTGTCACGCCTGCTCGGCTTTGCGCGTGACATCGCGATCGCCGGCCTGTTCGGCGCGGGTGCGCGCGCCGACGCTTTCTTCGTCTCGTTGCAGATCACCAACCTGGCCCGCCGGCTGTTCGCTGAAGGCGCCCTCAACGCCGCCTTCGTCCCGCTTTACCTTCAGATCGGAAAAGCCGACGGCGAACGGGCGGCGCAGAATTTTGCGGGACGCCTGATCGGGACCTTCACGCCATTGCTGCTGATGGTGTCGCTGTTGCTCGCCGCGGCGATGCCGTTGTTGATCATGCTGCTGGCACCGGGCTTCACTGCCGGCGATCCACGCGAGAGTTTCGCCATCGCATGGGCGCGGCTGATGCTGCCCTATCTCGTCTTTGCCGGGCCAGCGGCCTTGATCGTGGCAATGTTGAATGCCGAGCGACGATTCGCAGCCGCGGCATGGGCTGCCGCAATCTTCAACGTTGTGATCCTGTTCGCGCTCGCCATCATCTTCGTAGCGGATATCGGCGACAGCGACGTCTCGGGACACATCCTGGCGGCGTCGGTCGCAGCGGCCGGACTTTGTCAGCTCCTGCTTGTGAGCGCGGCGGCATGGCACCGGGCGAAAGGCCTTCCGCGTCCGGCCATTTCCTTCGGACCGCAAACACAGATGTTCTTCCGGCTGGCCATTCCCGGCCTGATCGCGGCGGGCATCCCGCAATTCATCACCATTGTCGGCGCGATGGCAGCGTCCGCTTCGCCTAGCGCCATTTCCTGGCTCTACTATGCACAGCGGCTGGTGGAATTGCCGCTCGGCATCGTCAGCGTTGTGATCGGCACGGTGCTGGTCCCCACGCTGTCGCATGCGCTCACGGGCGGCGAGCAACGGGACATTGCCGCCGCCGAGTCACGCGGGCTCGAACTCGCATTCGGCTTGTCTCTGCCGGCCGCCATCGCGCTCGCAATCCTGTCGGAACCGATCGTGCGAACATTGTTCGAGCGCGGCGCATTCACGCCGGCAGACAGCGCCGCGACAGCGATCGCCCTGACCATCTTCGCATTCGGGCTGCCAGGCCATGTTCTGTTCAAGACATGGGCGCCGCTCTTCTTTGCCCGCGGCAATACCAAGACGCCGATGCTGGCCGGTCTGTGCGCCCTCGTCGTCGCCGGCATCGGCAGCGTCGCGCTGATGCCGCTGCTCGGCCATATCGGGGTTGCCATCGCGGTCGGCGCCGCCGGCTGGGTCAGTGCAGGCGTTCTCGCAATTCTCATCCACATCCGGATCGGATTTGCGCTGGAAGCCCGCACCGGACGCCGCCTGTCCTTGATCGCCATCGCTGCGCTGGTGATGGGCGGGACCGTCTGCCTGCTGGCCTGGCTGCTGCAATCATGGTTTACGCCGGGCACGCACACCCTGCCGAAACTGGCGGCGCTGGGATCGCTGATCGCGTGCGGGATCGGCGTCTACGGCGCAATGCTGACGGTATTCAAGGTCGCGCGATGGAGCGATCTCAAGGCAATTCTGCACCGCTCCGCGTGATGCAACCCCTTGCCACCCGCCGCCGCGGCATGGCATCTGACCTCTCCCAGCGCGGAGAGTTCAATTATGGCGTTCAAGGAACGCGTCTTTTCAGGCGTCCAGCCCACCGGCAATCTGCATCTCGGAAACTATCTGGGGGCGATCACGAAGTTCGTGGATCTGCAGAGCAGCCATGAATGCATCTATTGCGTGGTCGACATGCACGCGATCACCGTGTGGCAGGACCCCGTCGAACTCAAGCGAACGATCCGCGAAGTGACGGCGGCGTTTCTGGCTTGCGGCATCGATCCGAAGAAGAACATCATCTTCAACCAGAGTCAGGTTGCCGAGCACGCCGAGCTCGCCTGGGTGTTCAACTGCGTTGCGCGCATGGGCTGGCTCAACCGCATGACGCAGTTCAAGGAAAAGGCCGGCAAGGACCGCGAGAACGTCTCGGTCGGACTGTTCGCCTATCCGAACCTCATGGCCGCCGACATCCTCGTCTACCGTGCGACACATGTGCCGGTCGGCGAAGATCAGAAGCAGCATCTCGAGCTCTCGCGCGACATCGCCCAGAAGTTCAACAATGACTTTGCGGAGTCGATCAGGTCGCAGGGCTTCGGCGATGTATTTTTTCCGCTGCCGGAGCCGTTGATCCAAGGACCGGCGACGCGCGTCATGTCGCTGCGCGACGGAACAAAGAAAATGTCGAAGTCCGATACGTCGGACAATTCACGCATCAATCTGACCGACGACGCCGACACGATCGCGCAGAAGATCCGCAAGGCAAAGACCGACCCGCATCCTCTGCCGCACGATCCGAAAGAACTCGAGCAGCGCCCGGAAGCCGACAACCTGATCGGCATCTATGCGGCGCTCAAGGGCACGAGCAAGACCGAGATCCTGAAGGAATTCGGCGGCGCGCAGTTTTCTGCTTTCAAGAATGCGCTCGTCGAACTCGCCGCCGCAAAACTCGGGCCGATCGGCGCCGAAATGAAAAAGCTGGTTGCCGATCCCGCTTATATCGATTCTGTTCTGGCTGACGGATCTGTCCGCGCCAAAGTCATCGCCGGCGAAACGATGAATGCCGTCAAGGACATTGTCGGATTCGTGAGGCGCGCTTCGTAAGACGATAGTCGGGTTGTAAACGGGTTTCGTCTTCGCATCTTGCGTGGCTTGTTCCTGCCACGATTCTTGTGCAACCATCCGGTACGCGCGATGGCTCGCGTGGACCAAATAGGGGCGAGGCCTTTGGGGGGCATGCATGCGCAAACGGCGCAGCTATGAGAGCGGCCATAAGCCGAAATATCTGGTCATCATCGATGACTCGCCCGAATGCGATCGTGCGATCTATTATGCGAGCCGCAGGGCCGCGCGCATAAATGCGAACATGATCATGCTGCGCGTGATCGATACCTCGGACCGCAACCAGCAATGGCTTGGTGTCGCCGATATCATGCGCGCGGAGGCATATGAGGACGCCGGCACCGCACTGGAGCGGGCCGCGGGTCGGGCGAATGGCGTGGCCGGCATCACGCCCGAGCGTGCGATTCGCGAAGGCGAATGGAGCGAGCAGATCCTCAAGCTGATCGACGAAGACGAGGATATCGAGGTCCTGATCCTGGCCGCCGGCACCAGCAAGGAGGGCCCGGGACCGCTGGTCTCCAATTTCGGCAAGACGGCAGGGGAATTTCCCATTCCCGTGACCGTCGTGCCCGGACACCTCACCGACGAGGAGCTGGACGCCCTGTCCTAGCCCCCTGTTCTAGTCCAAGGCAGGCGTTGACCTTTGCTCCGGAAAGCCCATTTATAGGGCATATTCTACAGTCGTCCGGCCCGGCAC
>JAEWCJ010000159.1 GCA_023390695.1 Pseudomonadota bacterium
GCGCAGATCCTGTCGCGCCGGCAAGGCTGCTCAGGACGATGACAGAAAAGAAGGTGCGGCGTGCCGCACGGATCATGACGGTCCCCCGACTCTGGTGGCTCGGAAGCGTTTGCCGCGTGGGGACGCAAAAGGTTCAATCGTCGGCGTGACGCTATGCAGCCACAACCGCCGCATCGGGCGATGCAATGCCACACAGGCATAGCCGGGCGCCCGAGGAGCAAAGGCTTGCGGCGGCCATCGATCCTTGCGGTTTGCACCTTCGTCAGATCGTATATGTTCAACCCACGGCCGGCCTCGGCCCGGCCTCGATGCTCATCGCCGTGCCGTCCGCAAAGGCCAGTGTCGCCGGTCCGCGCGGTCCGAGATGCAGCGTAATGGCATCGTCGCTGCCCGCGAAGGTGATGGTCGCCACGTTGCCCGACACGCTCACCTGCGTCTTGTCCGCGCTGATGCCGTCACCGAATTTCACCGTGGTATTGCGATCAGCATAGATCGTATCGTGGCCGTCGCCTCTCGCGAAGGTCACCACCGAATCGGCACCCACCGAAATCATGTCGTCGCCGGCGCCGCCGGACACCAGCGCGTTGCTGTGCGCATAGATGCTGTCGTTGCCGGCGCCGCCTTCGGCCACGCTGTCGCTCCAGACGGAGATCACGTCGTCGCCATCGCCGCCATTCACCTTGCTGTTCGACCAGGCGCTGATCACGTCATTGCCCGCGCCGCCCAGCACGGTTGTGTCCGACCAGGCCTTGACGATGTCGTCGCCGTCGCCGGCATCGACTACGCTGCCCGACCATGCGTCGATCTGGTCGTTGCCGGCGCCCGCATAGACAACGGAATCCGACCACGCCTTGATGATGTCGTCGCCTGCCCCGGCATCGACCACGCTTCCGCTCCAGACATTGATGGTGTCGTTGCCATCGCCGGTATCGGCGAGGGTCTTCGACCACCCATTGATGACGTCGTCGCCATCGGTGCCCGGCAGCAGCGACAGACCGAGCTCCTGCAGACGCAGCAGGAAGGCCTGCACGACGGGCGACTGGCCGATGCTGTTGGAGGTTTTGCCGCTGGCTTCCGTCTCAGTCCCGCTATCTGCGGCTGGCGCGGTTTCACTGTTGGACGCCGGCGGCTGCCCGACAGCCTGTGTCATCCGAAAGATATCCGGCGCCGAGGGCGCCTGCGGCAGCAGAAGGGGTTTGTACCAGGCGTTCTGGGACGCAATTCCGTACACGATGTCCTCCTTCCGCGTCGCATCCAGAACCCGCACGCGGCACGTTCACATGGATGCGTCTGCAATCGATTCGAAATGAAATACGCAATTCCTCTCCAAAAACTAAATGGGCGCAGCCGCATCCGCCATCCGCATCATGACGGCGACATCACGCGACAAACAAAGCGCAACAACGCGATGTGAAATGGGCAGAACAGACCGTTGCTGCGGTTTGAACGAAGACAAATTCGTCAGATGGGCTGAGCAGGCGTAGCCCGGATGGAGCGCAGCGAAATCCGGGATGGGCGGCCTCGAGAAAGCCCGCATGACGCTGCGCTCCATGCGGGCTACTGGGCTGCAGAGAGCTTTGCAAAATCTCTATCCGTCATTCCGGGGCGTCAGCCAACGGGTCCGCGCGAGGCGCGTCCCGATGGTAAACTCCGCCGACGAACCCGGAATCCAGCGACAATCTCGGTGTGTCTGACCGGATTCCGGGTCCGCGTGTTTCACGCGCGTCCCGGAATCACCCGTTTCGCAAAGCCCTCTTGCGCGACTTGACAATATTCCTACATTGATTACATTCCTATCACCTCGTCCACTGAGGGGCGTTTGTCGCGAGACGTCGCACAGGCGGGACGAAGGAGGGCATGCGGTGGAGATGCGCCGTATTCCTTCCTGGACGGCGGCGGGCAATTCTCGCTGACGGCCGGTGCGGCGCCCCGCGCGCCGGCTCTGACGTGGAGCCGGCTCCCGGGTGGCCCCGGGACTCCGCCCCTCCGGCATCACGACCGGGGTGCAAGGAGCTTGCTTAAACGTTGGGCGAAAGCCTGCCGTGAAGCGCGGCCCGGGGTTGATGGGGAACAGGCCTGCGCTGGCAGGACCCCGTCAGAACGCCATCGCAATCAAGCTTGCGCAGATTGCGTAAACTTATCTGCGCCGGTGCGCCGAGAGGCGGCTGCATCCGGAAACGGAGGCAGCAACATCAGGAACGGCCCTGCGTCTGTCGGCGCGCCGTCCCCCTCTCTTTCTTATTTGAAAGAGGGAGAAAGGACTGAAGGCGATCCCGGCGCCTCAAAGAATACGGGCGATGAATCGCGCCGTCATTCCGGGACGGCCGAAGGCCGGACCCGGAATCCAGACACAAGGTCACGGTCTGCATCTGGATTCCGGGTTCGCGCCTGACGGCGCGCCCCGGAATGACCAGCGAAGGGTTGCGCCGCACAAATCCGCCAGCCATAAGCCGCGCCATGCTGATCATCGAAGACCTTTCCCTCCGCATCGCCGGACGCCTGCTGCTCGAAAGCGCCTCGGTGCGCGTGCCGGCCGGCTCGCGCCCCGGCCTTGTCGGCCGCAACGGCACCGGCAAATCGACGCTGTTCAATGCGATCACCGGCGATCTAGCGACCGAAAGCGGCAGAATCACCATCCGCCCGCGCGCCAGCATCGGCCGCCTGGCGCAGGAGGCCCCGAACGGCCCGGAGCCGCTGGTCGAGGTGGTGCTGAAAGCCGACAAGGAACGCAGCGCCCTGCTCGCGGAAGCGGAGACCGCGAGCGATCCGGAGCGCATCGGCGAGATCCATATGCGGCTCGCCGACATCGACGCCCATTCCGCCCCCGCCCGCGCCGCCGCCATCCTGTCGGGCCTCGGCTTTTCCGCGGACGACCAGCAGCGCCCCTGTTCGGAATTTTCCGGCGGCTGGCGCATGCGCGTCGCACTCGCGGCGGTGCTGTTTTCCGAACCCGATCTCCTGCTGCTCGACGAGCCGACCAACTATCTCGATCTCGAAGGCACCTTGTGGCTGGAAGATCATCTGGCGCGCTACCCGCGCACGGTAATCATCATCAGCCACGACCGCGACCTCCTCGACAATGCGGTGGATTCCATCCTGCATCTGGAGAACGGCAAGCTTACCTTCTATCGCGGCGGCTATTCGTCCTTCGAGAAGCAGCGGCGCGAGCGGCTGTTGCTCGACCAGAAGGCAGCGAAGAAGCAGGAAGCGCAGCGCAAGCATCTGCAATCCTTCGTCGACCGCTTCCGCGCGAAGGCGACGAAGGCGCGCCAGGCGCAGTCGCGCCTCAAGATGCTTGAGAAGATGGAGCCGGTCGCCGCGGCGATCGCCGATGACGTGCTGCCGATCACCATTCCCGAGCCGGAGAAATTGCTGTCGCCGCCGATCATCGCGCTCGACGGCGTGTCGATCGGCTACGAGCCGGGCAAGCCGGTGCTGCGCAACCTGTCGCTGCGCATCGACGACGACGACCGCATCGCCCTGCTCGGCGCCAACGGCAACGGCAAGTCGACGCTGGTCAAGATGCTGTCGCAGCGGCTCGATCCGATGGGCGGCAAGGTCACACGCGCCGACAAGCTGAAGATCGCCTATTTCGCGCAGCATCAGCTCGACGAATTGCGCCCGGCCTAAAGCGTCTACGACCATGTGCGCCGCCTGATGCCGGACGCGCCGGAAACGAAGGTACGCGCCCGCGCCGGCCAGATCGGATTTTCTGGACAGCGCGCCGACACCAAAGTGGAGTCATTGTCGGGCGGCGCGACGGCGCGGCTGATGCTCGGGCTCGCCACCTTCGGCGGGCCGAACCTCGTCATCCTCGACGAGCCGACCAACCATCTCGACATCGACAGCCGCGCCGCGCTGATCGAGGCGATCAACGATTACAAGGGCGCGGTCATCCTGGTCTCGCACGACCGCTATCTGCTGGACGCCTGCGTCGACCGGCTCTGGCTCGTCACCGATGGCGGCGTCGCGCCGTTCGACGGCGACATGGACGAATATCAGCGCCGCGTCCTGTCCGACCGCAAGGGCAGCGGCAAGAGCGGCGACAAGACCGCGAGCGGCAATGCCGACAAGGCCGACCCGCGTAAATCGTCGGCGCAGCGGCGCTCCGAAATGGCGGCGTTGCGCAAGCGGGTCACCGCGGCGGAAGCGGCGACAGAGAAGCTGAC
>JAEWCJ010000207.1 GCA_023390695.1 Pseudomonadota bacterium
CCTTGATCCTGTCCCAGAGGCCCTTGACCTCTTCCGGCGACAGCCCGCGCACGTCGCCGAACACATGCGGGTGCCGGCGGATCAGCTTGCGGGTGATGCTTTCAACGACATCGCCGAAGTCGAATGCCTCCTGTTCCTGTGCCAGGCGGGCGTGAAACACGACCTGCAGCAACAGGTCGCCAAGCTCATCGCGCAGGTCGTCAAGGTGGTTGCGCGTAATCGCGTCGGCCACCTCATAGGCTTCCTCGATCGTGTACGGCGCGATGGTTTGAAAGTTCTGCTGGAGGTCCCACGGACAGCCGCTGCCGGGCGTCCGCAGGGCGGCCATGAGTTCGATCAAGCCTGAGATGTCACGAGACGGTTTCAAGGGAAATCTTACAAGTCCACGGATGTGAATAAAGGAAAGCCAGAAGAGCGCGGAGAGGAACCTTCGCCATCTCCATATTGAAGTCAAATTGAAGTCAAATCGCTGCTGCGGCCCAAATCTAGCGGCCAAATTCCGCGGCCATAATTGCGTCGCGATTATCACATTTGCGCCACCCGATCATGGTTTCGTTGCTGACGTCAGGTCTCGCGTGAGCGCGACATGCCTGAATCCGGAATATTGGTCCATCTCTGCGCTTCAAGCGGCAACAAGGAGGCGAGGATCATGTCCACGAATCTTGTTTCTTCCATCATGCAACTTCTAACTCCGGATCTGATCGCCAGGATCGCATCGGCGCTTGGCCTTGAACGCAGCATCGCCCAGAAGGCTATTGCGGCGGGAGTTCCGGCAATCCTCGCCGGCCTGGCGAGCCTCGCTTCAAAGCCAGGCGGTGCACAGCAATTGTCGAACGTGTTGGCGCGGCAGCGGCCCGACATGCTCGAGACTGTCATGACGTCATCTTTCACCGGTTCGGCGCGAACGGCCTTATCGGAGGAAGGCTCGGATCAATTGTCATCGCTGCTCGGAAGAGGAGGGCTGAACGGCCTCATGTCTGCAATCAGCACATATACCGGCATGAGTCAGAACAAGAGCGAGACGTTATTGGGATTGCTTGCCCCCATGGTGATGGGCGCAATTGGACAGCAACAGCGGAAGGCGGGGTTCGATTCCGCCGGTCTTGTTGATCTGCTGACGTCACAGAAGAGCGAAATCGCAGCCGCCCTGCCGTCCGGCTTTGTCGATCATCTCGGCGACAGCGGCTACATGGATATGCTTGATCGGGGTCTGCGGACCAGTGCCGAAGCCGCTTCAGGCGCTGCCGGCCGTGTCGGCGGCATGGCTGAAAGCGGCATGGGGGCGGCGAGCCGGGCGGCTTCCACCGCACGCACGCCGGCCTGGCCATTCTGGCTTGCCGGCGTCGCGGCTCTTCTGGCCCTTGGCTGGTATTTCCTCGGCGATCGCGAAGGGTCACGGGTGGCAGAGCAGACAACACCGGCGCCGGCGCCCAGCGAGACCGTGGGACGCGGAACGCCGGATCAGATGGCTGCAGATCTCAATGGCCAATTGACCACATCGGTTGGCGCCGTGAGAAACACGCTGCAGGACATCACCGATGCGGCCAGCGCCCAGGCGGCGATGCCCAAGCTGCAGCAGATGTCTGCCGAACTGGACAAGATCGGCAATGCCGCGGTGCAGCTTCCGCCCGAAGCACGGAAGATGGTCGCTTCTCAACTCGCGACGTCCATGCCGGCCTTCAATCAGCTCTGTGAAAGAGTTCTGGCGATTCCGGGCGTTGCGAGCATCGCCAAGCCGCTGATCGATTCAATGCGAGAGAAGCTCGACACGATGGCACGGGCCTGAACCTGTTCTTCGTCGCCGGAGCCGTGCAGTGAGTTACGTCGGGCCGAGTTTAAGGAGCGGCATCGGTCAGCCCTTTGATTCGCATAAGACATATTATGGAATGTAGACGCCTTCATGAATCCGGCTCTCATGAGGAGCTCAGGCGATCGTAGATAGTTTAAAAACATAGATAAATCAGGCGGATATGATAGGTTTCTGATGTGAATTATGCCGTCTCTACACTGAAATCTTCATCCCGTCGAAGGCCGGCCGGATGTGTTCCGGCAAACTGGCCTGAAGCGTCTCGTAATCGAGATCAGAATGCATGTTGGTCAGCACGGCGCGTTTGGCGCCGAGCCGCTCGATCCAGGCCAAGGCGTCACTCAGGCTGAAATGGCTCGGATGCGGCGTGTGCCGCAACGCATCGACGATCCACAGATCGAGCCTGGACAGAGCGTCGAGGCTCTGCAGCGGGATATCGTTCACATCGGCCGAATAAGCGACGTTGCCGAAGCGGAAGCCGAGCGCCGGAATATCGCCATGGTCCAGCAGGATCGGCTCGGCCGTGATCGGGCCGCCCGCGCCGTCGATCGTCACCGGTTTGCCCGGCACCAGACGGTGCTCGTTGGCGATCGGCGGATATTCCGAGCCCGGCGGCGTCATGAAGATATAGCCGAAGCGCGCATGCAACGCGCGTGACGTCGGTTCGTCAACATACAGGTCTAAGCGCTTGCGGCGATGAATGAAAAGTGGCCGCAGATCGTCGATGCCATGGGTATGGTCGGCATGCTCATGCGTGATCAGAACGGCATCCAGCGCGGTCACGCCGGCGTCCAGAAGCTGCTCGCGCAGATCCGGCCCGGTATCGACAAGAATGCTGGTTTTACCGCCATTTGCGCTGTGACGTTCAACCAGTATCGCGCAGCGGCGGCGGCGGTTTTTCGGATTTTTCGGGTCGCAGGCGCCCCAGCCCAGGGCCGGCCGCGGCACGCCGCCGGACGATCCGCAGCCCAGGAT
>JAEWCJ010000237.1 GCA_023390695.1 Pseudomonadota bacterium
AGTTTGTGGTACGCGACGGAGAACTGGTCGGCAAGGAAGGAACGGGGGCTTACGTGACACGCGCAAAATCCGAATTCGCCAGGCCGCGGGGTGCGGCCCATGACTGAGTTGTTCGGCGAACTCAACCCCCCTCCGCGCCTGCTGATGGGCCCTGGCCCGGTCGGCGTCGATCCGCGCGTGCTGCGCGCGATGTCGATGCCGATGCTCGGCCAGTTCGATCCGGCCTTCACCACCTACATGAACGAGACGATGGAATTGCTGCGGCAATTGTATCGCACGCAGAACCGCTGGTCGTTCCTCGTCGACGGCACCGCCCGCGCCGGCATCGAAGCCATCCTGGTGTCGCTGGTCGCGCCCGGCGACAAGGTGCTGGTGCCGAATTTCGGCCGCTTCGGATTCCTGCTGGCGGAGATCGCGCAACGCTGCCGCGCCGATGTCGTCACCCTCGATCGCGAATGGGGCACGGTGTTCACACCGGACGAGATCGAAAGCGCGATCAGGACGCACAAGCCGCGGGTGCTGGCGCTGGTGCATGGCGACACCTCGACGACGATGGCGCAGCCGCTGAACGACATCGGCGACATCTGCCGCCGCCACGACGTGCTGCTTTACGTCGACGCCACCGCCACGCTGGGCGGCATGGACGTCGCCGTCGATGCCTGGAAGCTCGATGCGGTGTCGGCAGGATTGCAGAAATGCCTGTCGGGCCCACCCGGATCGTCACCGGTGACGTTCAACGAACGTGTCGTCGAGGTGGTGAAAGCGCGCAAGCATATCGAGGCCGGCATCCGCCCGGACGATTTCGTCGCCGGCAAGTCACCGGTCATCCAGTCGAATTATTTCGACCTCGGCATGCTGATGGATTACTGGGGCGAGAGCCGCCTCAACCATCACACCGAGGCGACATCGATGCTCTATGCCGCGCGCGAAGCCGTGCGCGTCGTCCTCGCCGAGGGACTCGACAATTGCTTCGCCCGCCACCGGCTGGCGAGTGAGGCGATCACCGCCGGGTTGCGCGCGATGGACCTCGAATTGTTCGGCGACCAGGCGAACAAGATGGCCAATGTCACCGGCGTGGTCATTCCGGCGGGCGTCGACGGCGAAGCCGTGCGCGGCATGATGCTGCACGATTTCGGCATCGAGATCGGCACATCGTTCGGACCTCTGCGCGGCAAGATCTGGCGCATCGGCACCATGGGTTATGTCTGCCGCAAGGAAAACGTGCTGGTTTGCCTGTCCGCGCTTGAAACCTGTCTCCGGCATTGCGGATTCCGCAGCCAGGCCGGCGCCGGTCCCGACGCGGCCCTGGCGGTCTACCGCGACGCGGAGACGCCGGCCAAAAAATTTGCGGTGTCCTGAGGGATCGCCACGCCGGCACCCAAAAAAATACGGCCCTGTTCCGAGGCAGGAAGAGGGCCGTAAGGAAACTTTGACGAACGGGTCCCGCGACGTGCGGGCACGCTCCCTGACTACCGGCCGAATGTGACAGCACGTTGACACGCAAATGTGATGGAACGCCCGTCGCTTTTTGTCCCCGTATTCGCCCCGAAATTTCCCCGGCAGCGCCAACGACCAGCCCCAGCGCCGCGGCTGTAATGCCGCCCGGGACAGGGAGTGGGTGGATATGAAAGCGTACGTGACCGTAGCCGCCATCGCGGCATGTGTGATGGGAAGCCTGACCATCACGGCACCGGCCTCCGCCAACCTGCTGCAATTATTCGCACCGAAGTCTGCGCAGGCGCCGGCGGACCAGAACACGACGGCAGAACCGGCAAGCGATGCGAAGGCGGCGTCCGGGACAAGACAGCGCAAGCGCCCACGCGCCGCGAAAAAGCCGCCCGTGCAAGAGGCACAGGATGCGCCTGCTCCTCAGACGGCCGAAGCGGATCCGGAGTCTCCATTGCCGGTGATCCCGGTTCGCACGACGCGCGAACCGAACGATGAAGGCATCCCGATCGTCTCGGCCGATGAGATGAGCGCGCTGGATTTCGCCGTGGCCTCTCAATCGCTGCTCACATCCACAATCGCCTACTATCTGGGCGTGCCTGCGATTGCCGGCGCCTCCGAGACCGACAGCGCCGACACCGACGGCGCCGAGACGGCGCCTGCCGTCGAGGCCGAGACGTTTTCGGCCGATGCCAGGGAGGCCTATGCCGCAGAGCCGCAAAAGACACCCGACATCGCGGTTGAATACATCCTGATCACATTCGGCGGCGCCCTCGCCGCGGCGGCGGCAATGAGAATATTCGCGGTGTGATCGCCGCACGCCTGACATCATCTGGCGAAGGAATTCACTTCGCCGAGAGAGCCTGCGTCACGACAATGAGCACGCGATCGGACGCAAAACCGGCTCCGGCTTTTGCCGGCCGTGCTAGCGCGTCAGCCGTTCGAGTTCGGGGAACGGCTGATAGGCGGCCTTGGCGCATTGTTCGGGCTTGGCCGGCAGCATGGTGTCGAGCCGGCCGCTCAGGAACAGCACCAGACGGTCCTTGCTGCCCTCGTATTCGCCGTTCGATTTCCGGGCGTTGAACCGCACGCAGGCGACATAGCGCTGAACGGTGCCGACCTGCATCAGCGCCGGTTCGGACAGGAAGGCACCGCGGATCTTCGTCGGATCGTTCAGATAGCTGCGCAGAAAGGCGAGGATATCGGGCTTGTAATTGACGGGGGCGATATTGGGCTCGGCCCGCTCGCGCGGCTGATTGTGAACGCCGCCGCATGCGCCCACCGCAAGCACAATGCCGGCCAGCGTCGCGCGTGAAATCCCCCGTAACATGCAGCCCCTGACGTCTTGCTGTGCGCGCCTTTTACTGTCCGCGTCTTGCATCCTGAATCAGGCGCCAGATTTTTTCAGGCGTCACCGGCATGTCAATGTGGTCGACGCCGAACTGCGACAATGCGTCGACGATGGCGTTGATCACCGCCGGCAGCGCGCCGACGGTCCCCGCCTCGCCCGCGCCCTTCACGCCCAGCGGATTGGTCGGGGTCAGCACCTCGTTGCTCTCGCAGGCGATGTCGGGGAAATCCGAGGCGCGCGGCATCCCGTAATCCATGAACGAGCCGGTCAGCAACTGCCCGTCCTCGTCATAGGCGATGTTCTCGCGCAGGATCTGGCCGACACCCTGCGCGACGCCGCCATGCACCTGCCCTTTCACCAGCTTGGGATTGACCATGCGGCCGACATCGTCGACCACGCAATATTGCACGATCTTCACGCGGCCGGTCTCCGGATCGATCTCCACCTCGCAGACGTGACAGCCATTCGGGAAGGTCGGCGCCGACGGCGCGGCGATGGTCTTCTCGGCGAGCCCGAATTCGCCGCCGAGGCTTTCGTCGCGCAGCGTGTAGGACAGCCGCGCCACCTGTTTCAGGCTCACCCGCTTGTCGGTGCCGGCGACGGAGAATTCCCCGTTCTCGAACACGATGTCGCCGGCATCCGCCTCGAAATGCACGGCGGCGATCTTCTTGCCGCGCGCGATCAGGCGGTCGGCCGACTTGATCAGCGAAACGCTGCCGGCGATGACCGAGCGGCTGCCGAAGGTGCCGGTGCCATGCTCGATGCGGTCGGTGTCGCCGTAACGCACGGCGATGTCGTCGAGCGCCAGCCCCAGGATATCGGCGACGATCTGCTTGAAAGTGATCTCGTGCCCCTGTCCGTGCGAATGCGAGCCGACGGTGACGGTGGCGCCACCGGTCGCGTCGAAGCGGATTTCCGCGCTCTCGGTCAGCGGCGCGTTGACCGGGCCGGCGGAAATCTCGATCGCGTTCACCACCGCAATCCCGGCCAGCATACCGCGCTGGGCGGCCTGCTTGCGGCGCGCCGGAAAGCTGACAAAGTCAGTGGCTTCGAGCGCGATGTCCATGTTGCGCTCGAACTCGCCGGAATCGTAGGTGAAGATGAAGCCGGTCTTGAAC
>JAEWCJ010000253.1 GCA_023390695.1 Pseudomonadota bacterium
GACGGCCACCGTGTCTTTCGGTCAGGCGATGCCGGAAGACGCCATGCGGCGGGCGCATGAGCTCGCGGGATCATGCGACCTTTTCATTTCGATCGGCTCCTCGCTGGTGGTGTGGCCGGCAGCGGGATTTCCGCTGCGCGCGAAACAACATGGCGCGCGGCTTGTCATCGTCAATCGCGAGCCGACCGAGTTCGACGACATCGCGGATCTCGTGATCCGCGATGACATCGGAGACGTGTTCAATTCATTTATCGTGCAGTGATTCTCTCATGTGAGATGCGTGCCGGTGCGCGATTGAACCTGTGCACAGTCTGTCGCAATCTCTTGCGCGATCACATTTTCCACTTTTTCCTCGCTCTCGCAGTGTTATCCTTAAAGTTATAGAGATTCGTTCAAGCGCCCTTGAAGAGGCGCCAGAAAAGCGGCGGCGCGAAAGAGTCATGGCGTCGGACGGATTGGGGCCGAAAATGCCCGGCGCGAAATACGATCTGGGGCCGGATCGGGGCATCAGCGAGCAGGACATTCATGCCTCCGACGAGGCCGTGGATCTCATTGAAGTCTCCGGCACCATCAAATGGTTTGATGTGTCGAAAGGGTTCGGTTTCATCATCCCCGACAATGCCGCGGAACATGTGGATGTAGACGGCGATGAAGAACATCGACGCGCCGTTGGAATGCAGGTAGCGCAGCAGCCAGCCGTAATTCACGTCGCGCATGATGTGCTCGACGGAATTGAAGGCCAGCGATTCATGCGGGGTGTAGTGCATCACCAGAACGATGCCGGTGATGATCTGCGCGGCGAGCATGAAGCTCAGGATGCCGCCGAAGGTCCACCAGTAATTGAGGTTACGCGGGGTCGGGTAAGCGATGAACGAGGAATGGATCAGGCCCGCGATCGGCAGCCGGCGCTCCATCCATTTCATGAATGCGCTTTGCGGCTGGTAGGTCGAATGTCCGCTCATTGTGGAACCTTCAGAACAGTCGAGTGCGAATGTCAGCCGATACGGATTTTGGTGTCGGAGACAAATTGATAGGGCGGCAGCGCGAGGTTGGTCGGCGCCGGACCCTGCCGGATGCGGCCGGAGGTGTCGTAGACCGAGCCGTGGCACGGGCAGAAATAGCCGTCATACTGCCCGGAATGCGCGATCGGGATGCAGCCGAGATGCGTGCAGATGCCGATCAGGACCTGCCATTGCGGCTTGCCCTCTTTCACCCGCGCCGAATCCGGCTGCGGATCGGGCAGGCTCGACAGCGTCACGTCCTGCGCTTCCTTGATCTGCTTGGGCGTGCGGTGATTTACGAAGATCGGCTTGCCGCGCCAGAACACCTTGATCACCTGGCCTTCGGCGATCGGCGTCAGGTCGACCTCGATCGGGGCACCGGCGGCGATCGTCGATGCGTCCGGATTCATTTGCGAGATGAGCGGCACGGCGACGGCGGCGGCGCCAATGGCCCCGACGGCTCCGGTCGCAATATAGAGAAAATCGCGGCGTGTCTGTCCCGCCGAAGACGTGGCTGTCACGGTTACAGTTCCTCTTCCGTCGTGCCGAAAACTCGCCGAACCTAAAAGCCCCCCGACGAACCACGCGAGGCAGCTCGTCGGTGGCGAGCAAACCGGCCGCATCCAGCCTTGAGGAAAGACCTTTTGCGGCAATCCGGCGAAGTTCTATTGGCACCCTTGCCGGGAGAGCGCAAGGTACCTTTTCAACCCTGCTAAAGAGTCGCACAAATCATTCGTAGAACTGGCAATTCCCCTTCCGGGGTCAGCCCCGAGCCGCATGCAGATCGCCCTCTATCAGCCTGACATCCCGCAAAATGCCGGAACGATTCTGCGGCTCTGCGCCTGCCTCGGCGTCACCGCGCATCTTATTGAGCCGGCTGGATTTCCAATCTCGGACCGGCATTTCCGCCGGGCCGGCATGGACTATCTCGACCAGGTCGAGATTCGCCGCCATGCCTCCTGGCCGGCTTTCGAGGACTGGCGGCAGGCCGAAGGCCGGCGGCTGCTCCTGTTCACCACCCGGGGCGCGGTCTCCTATCTCGAGCACCCCTTCGGTCCCCGCGACGTCCTGCTGTTCGGACGGGAATCGGCCGGGGTCCCCGACGCGGTGCAGGCGGCGGCGGACGCCCGGCTGCTCATCCCGATGCGGCCCGGCCTGCGCTCGCTCAACATCGCCATGGCGGCGGCCCTGGCGCTCGGGGAGGCCCTGCGGCAGACAAAGGGGTTTTCGCCAGCACCTTGAATGGTGTCGCTGTGTATATTATCATAATATACAGCAGATGGCCGGACGATGCCTGATTTCAGCAAGATTGAAGGTTTCGACTGGGACGACGGCAACAGCCGTAAAAGTTCGGAGAAGCATTCCGTAAGTCAGCGTGAAGCCGAAGAAATCTTTCAGGATTTACGCCTGCTGGTCCTTGAAGATAACAAGCACAGCCAGAGCGAGTCGCGCTTTCAGGCTTATGGAGCGACGGCAAACGGACGCAAGCTATGCGTAGCGTTCACGTTACGAAAGAGCGAAACACTCATCCGTGTCGTGTCTGCCCGCACGATGAGCCGCAAGGAGAGAGCACGCTATGAAGAAGAAGCTTAAGCCCGTGCCTCGCTTCAAAAACGAGGCGGAAGAGCGTGCATTTTGGGAAAGTCACGATACAGCGGATTATTTCGATCTGAGCAAGGCGCGGCGCGCGCAATTTCCCAATCTCAAGTTATCGACGACGTCGATTTCCTTGCGTCTCCCGCAAGGCCTGCTCGACCGCATCAAGATCGCCGCCAACAAGCGCGACGTGCCTTATCAGTCTCTCATCAATGTGTGGCTGGCGGAAAAAGTCGAGGCGGACTGAAACGGCCTCCCCCCTCCCCGATCCCGCCACCCTCGACGACCGCAAGGCCCGCGCCCGCGCCTGGTTCGAGAATCTGCGCGACGAGATCTGCGCGGCGTTCGAAAAGCTGGAGGACGAACTCCCCGCATTCGCGCCGAATGCGGACAAAGCCACAGGCCGCTTCGCGCGCACGCCCTGGGAGCGCCGGGATCACTCCAACACTCCGGGCGGCGGCGGCGTCATGTCGATCATGAAGGGGCGCGTGTTCGAGAAGGTCGGCGTGCATTGCTCGACCGTGCATGGCGAATTCGCGCCGGAATTCCGCAAGGAGATTCCCGGCGCCGCGGAGGATCCGCGCTTCTGGGCGTCGGGAATCTCGCTGATCGCGCATCTGTGGAATCCGAATGTGCCGGCGGTGCACATGAACACGCGCTACGTCGTCACCAGCAAGGCGTGGTTCGGCGGCGGCGCCGACCTCACCCCGGTGCTGGATGCGCGCCGCAATCAGGACGATCCCGACACGCTCGCTTTCCACGCCGCGATGCAGCGGGCCTGCGACGCGCACGCGGCGATCGCGCCCTACGAGAAATTCAAGACCTGGTGCGACGAGTATTTCTTTCTCAGGCACCGCAACGAACCGCGCGGCATCGGCGGCATCTTTTACGACTGGGTGGATAGCGGCGACTGGGATGCGGACTTCGCCTTCACGCAGGATGTCGGCCGCGCCTTCCGCGACATCTATCCGCAACTGGTGCGGCGCAATTTCGAAAAGCCCTACGGACCGGCGGAGCGCGACGAGCAACTGGTGCGGCGCGGGCGCTATGTCGAATTCAACCTGCTCTATGACCGCGGCACCATCTTCGGCCTGAAGACCGGCGGCAATGTGGATTCGATCCTGTCGTCGCTGCCGCCGGAAGTGAAGTGGCCGTGAGGCAGAAGCCTATTGATCGCCGTGCACCGCTCGGGCAAACGAGATGCGATCAACAGTCAATCATCTTGGGAATTTTCACCGATGCAGTTTGATATTGCGGGCACGTTGCTTGTGCTCGGCCGCATCCTGCTTGGCGGCCTTTTCGTTTTCGGCGGCATCAAGCATTTCTTCATCCTGCCGATCCTGACCGAGATCGTAAGCAAGCGCGGCGTGCCCTGCGCCAGGCTTGCGCTCATCGCCGCCTCGACCTTTCAGGCCGTTGTCGGCGCGCTTCTGGTGTTCGGAATCTATGTGGTGCCGGCGGTGATCGGCCTTATCGGCTTCACCCTCATCGCCTCGGTGGTCATGCTGAATTACTGGGACATGCAGGGCGAGGCGCGCGAGGCCGCCAAGAACAACTGGGCGGTCAATTTCGGCGTCATCGGCGGCCTGATCCTCGCCGCCGCGCAGGCGCTATGATCCGTCTTTGCGGCAGACGGAATTGTCCGGTCCTTACAAGGTCACGACGCTGACTTCTTGCGCGCCGGCCGTTTCGCCGGAGGCGCATTGGCTGCAAGCTCCGCCTCGCGCGCCAGGCGCAATTCGCGCAGGCGGGCGGTCTTCTCGATCGCAGCTTTTTTCTCGGCCTCGTATTCCTGCATAGCGAGGACCGCATCCCGCGCCCGCTGTTCCTTCGACAACGGATGCACTGGCGGCTTGCGAGGACGCTCGGTGTGGTCGGTCATCGGCACATCTCCACTTCCACTACGAAAACAAAAAACCCCGCGCCCTTCCGGGCGCGAGGCTCTCGAACCTGATGCTCTGCCGGTACATCCGCGGTCAAAGCGAGGTCATCCCGGATCGCGCTTAGACGCGCAGATTGTCGGCGCTGGATTTACCGCTGCGGCGGTCCGCAACGATCTCGTAGGACACTTTCTGTCCTTCGTTCAGCGTGCTCAGGCCGGCGCGTTCGACAGCGCTGATGTGAACGAAAACGTCGCTGCCGCCCTCGTCCGGCTGAATGAAGCCGAAGCCCTTTTGATTATTAAACCACTTCACGGTTCCCGAAGACATGGGATAGATCCTTTTAGATGTGACAAATCGAGCTGCGCCACGCGCAGCGTATTCATTCGAATTTTGAAGAAGGTCGTCAGTCAGGCACGCATGTCGCGGCAAGGCCAATTCGTTCGGCCGAAATTCGATTAATCACATATAGTGGAGATAGCCCATTTTTGCAAGCTTTTTCACTTTCGCCTGCGGCAGTAGCATTAATTGAGTGTATCTGCGCGCGTGATACCGGTGCGGGCGGCCGCCGCTGCAGGGCGCCCGCTCTCTCCCGCGCACGCAATGGGGCAGTTTTCGCAATCCGCATCGCCGCCATCCTTCAATGATGGTGATCATGTCCGGCATGCGCAACTTCGCCGGTTTTGATCTCGCGCCATGCCTGCCGCAGGATCTGCGCCGACGAATTGAGGAACAGCCCGGCCATGATGGCGGCGACCAGCAGGTCCGGCCATTTGGTCGCCGTGGCCCAGACCGCGACCGCGGCAAGCATCACCGCCACGTTGCCGATGGCGTCGTTGCGCGAGCACAGCCAGACCGAGCGCACATTGGAATCGCCGTCCTTGTAGCGCATCAGGATGAGCACGCTGGCGACATTGGCGGCGAGCGCGAGAAAGCCGATCGCGCCCATCACCTCGGCGCGCGGCACGCCGAGCACGAAGACGTGGTAGAGCGTCGCGCCGAGCACCCACAATCCCATCACGGTGAGGCTCGCGCCTTTCGCGAAGGCGGCCCAGGCGCGCACCGGCACCGCCATGCCGATCACCGCGAGGCTGATGCCGTAGGTGAGCGAATCCGCGAGGAAGTCGAGCGCGTCCGCCTGCAAGGCCTGCGAACCGGCCAGCGCGCCGGCGCCCATCTCGACGAAGAACATCGCCGCATTGATCGCGATCACCAGCCAGAGCCGGCGCTTGTAATCCGCCGACAGTCCGTCGAAGGTCGCGTTGTGTCCGCAGGAAGCGCTCATGTTCCGTGCCGTCCTCTTTCGCCGTTGCACGCGCTATATGGAGACACAGGGCCGTGTTACACAATCACGGTTACAGAGTTACGGTTATAGAGTTACACCACCGCTCCCGCACACACGTCATTCACCCGCCGCGAGTTGCTCATGCCCCGCTTCGCCGCCAACATTGCGTATCTGTTTTCCGAGCGTCCGTTCATCGAACGCTTCGCCGCCGCCGCCAAGGCCGGCTTCACCGCTGTGGAAGCGCAATTCCCTTACGACACGCCGGCGAGCGCAGCGCGCGCCGAGCTGGAGAAGCACCGGCTCACCATGCTCGGCATCAACACCGCGCGCGGCGGCGACAGCGAATTCGGGCTGGCGGCCGTGCCGGGGCGCGAACGCGAGTTCGACACGCTGATCCGGCAATCGCTCGACTATATCGGCGCCATCGGCGGCAGCGCCATTCATT
>JAEWCJ010000267.1 GCA_023390695.1 Pseudomonadota bacterium
CGGCGTCGCGGCGAGCCGGGTGGGGGTCGATGTTGTCTGTCGAATAAAAGAAGATGGACCCCCACCCGGCTCGCCTCGCTTTGCTCGGCAAGCGACCCTCCCCACAAGGGGGAGGGTAGATAACTCACACCGCCGCGCATATTTCATCACATGTCCACCGCGCTTTTCATCGTCCAGACCCTGAACGGCCTTCAGCTCGGCGTGCTGCTGTTCCTGATCGCGGCCGGGCTGACGCTCGTGTTCGGCGTGATGGATTTCATCAATCTGGCGCATGGCGTGCAGTACATGCTCGGCGCCTATCTCGCGGTGATGTTCTACGCGCTGACCGGCAATTTCCTGTTCGCGCTCATTCTCGCGCTGGGCGCGGCGTTGCTGTTCGGGCTGCTGCTGGAATTCGCGATCTTCCGGCATCTCTACGAGCGCAATCATCTCGATCACGTGATCGCCACCTTCGGCATCATCCTGTTCCTGAATCAGGGCGTGAAATTCGTCTGGGGTGCGGCGCCGCTGGCCCTGCCGATGCCGGAGATGTTTTCCGGCTCGGTCGCGCTGATGCCGGGGCTGCTGTATCCGGTCTGGCGCCTGGTGGTGATCGGCTCCGGCCTCGCGGTGGCGGTGCTGCTCTATATCCTCGTGGCGCATACACGGATCGGCATGCTGGTGCGCGCGGGCGCGACCAATGCCAACATGGTGTCGGCGCTCGGCGTCGATATCCGCCGCCTGTTCATGATCGTGTTCGGCTTCGGCGCCATGCTGGCCGGTTTCGCCGGCGTGATGATCGCGCCGATCCTGTCGGTCGAGCCGGGCATGGGCGACACCATTCTCATTCTCGCCTTCGTGGTCATCGTGATCGGCGGCATCGGCTCGATCCGCGGCGCTTTCGTCGCCGCCATCCTGATCGGCCTTGTCGATACGCTCGGCCGCTCCTTTGCGGTCGACATCCTGCGCCTGTTCATGGCGCCGTCGCCGGCGCGCACCGTCGGTCCCGCCATCGCGTCGATGCTCATCTACGTGCTGATGGCGCTGGTCCTGTATTTCCGCCCCGCCGGGCTGTTCCCGGCCAAGGGCCGCTGAGGCGCCGATCATGCTGCAGGCGGAGACGAACAAAGCCAACGGCGCCGGGACGCCTGCCAAGCCGCAAGCGCAGCCGCGCCGGGTTTTGAGCGGCGTCATCCTGCCGGTCGTGATCTTCGGCTGTTTCGCGCTGGTGCCGCTGCTGAGCGTGTTCGGGGCCGAGTCCTATCTGCTCGGTCTCGTCACCCGCGTGATGATCTTCGCCATCGCGGCGCTGGGGCTGGATATTCTGGTCGGCTACGGCGCGCTGGTCTCGTTCGGGCATGCCGCCTTTGTCGGCATCGGCGCCTATGCCGTCGGCATCCTGGCCTCGCACGGCATCGGCGACGCGCTGATCGCGCTGCCGGTCGCGTTGCTGGCCTCCGCCGTGTTCGCCTGGCTGACCGGCATCGTCTGCCTGCGCACCAAGGGCGTGTATTTCATCATGATCACGCTTGCCTTCGGGCAGATGATCTTCTTCACCGCCTCTTCGCTGGCGCCCTATGGCGGCGACGACGGATTGACCATTCACGCGCGCAACACCATTGCCGGCTTCGACCTGCTCGATAACGAGCGGGTCCTCTATTATTTCGCGCTGCTGTGTCTCCTGGTCACCTATCTGCTTTGCCGGGCCATCGTCGGTTCGCGCTTCGGCCGCGTGTTCCGCGGCGCCAAGGAGAATGCGACGCGGCTGGCGACGCTCGGCTATCAGGTCTATCGCTTCCAGCTCGCCGGCTATGTGATCGCCGGCATGATGGGCGGCCTGTCCGGTTTCCTGCTCGCCAATGCGACGAATTTCGTGAGCCCCGCCTATATGTCGTGGCAGCGCTCCGGCGAATTGCTGATCATGATCATTCTCGGCGGCATCGGCACGCTGCACGGAGCCATCATCGGCACCGCGGCATTCCTCCTGCTGGAGGAATGGCTGTCGGGCTTCACCGAGCACTGGAAGATGATCTTCGGCCCGCTGCTGGTGCTGGCGGTTCTGTTCGTGCCGGGCGGCCTTGGCGGCATCGGCGCAGCCTTGCTGCGGAGGCTGCGCCGTGGCTGAGCCGGTCCTGCAACTCGACAATGTGCGCAAGAATTTCGGCGGCCTGCGCGTCACCGACAGCGTGACGCTGGAAATCATGCCGGGCGAAATGCACGCGCTGATCGGCCCCAACGGCGCCGGCAAGACCACGCTGATCAACCAGATTTCCGGATTGCTGTCCCCCGACGATGGCCGCATCTTCTTCGCCGGGCGCGATGTGACGCAGGCGGAGCCGTTCACGCGCGCCGCGCTCGGTCTGGCGCGCACATTCCAGATTACCTCGGTGCTGCCGGGCTTCACCGCCCTGGAGAATGTCTCGCTCGCGGTGCAGGCCCGCGCGGGATCGAGCTATCGCTTTTTCGGCGACGCGGCGGCGGAGCCGGCGCTGAACGAGCCGGCGATGGCGGCTCTGGCCGAAGTCGGCCTCGCCGAACGCGCGCATGTGACCGCGGCGCATCTGTCGCACGGCGAGAAGCGGGCGCTGGAGCTGGCGATCGCGCTGGCCATGCAGCCGAAGCTGCTGCTGCTCGACGAGCCGATGGCGGGCACCGGGCCGGAGGAGACCGCCAAGCTGGTCGCGGTGCTGCAGCGGCTGAAGGGGCGGTTTCCGATGCTGCTGGTCGAGCACGACATGCATGCGGTGTTCGCGCTGGCCGACCGGATCTCGGTGCTGATCTATGGCCGCATCCTGGCCAGCGGCGCGCCGGAGGAGGTGCGCAACGACCCGCAGGTGATCTCCGCCTATCTCGGCGACGAGATGGAGTGAGACGCATGCTGAAGGTTGAAAAACTGCAGGCAGCCTACGGACCGGCGCAGGTCCTGTTCGACATGACCTTCGAGATCGGCGCCGGCGAAGTGGTAACGCTGCTCGGCCGCAACGGCATGGGCAAGACCACCACCATCAACACCATCATGGGTCTCATCCCGGCGCGCGGCGGCAGGGTGACGTTCGACGGCGATGTGCTGACCGGGCAGCCGCCCTATCGCATCGCGCAGCATGGCCTCGGGCTGGTGCCGGAAGGCCGGCAGGTCTTCCCGACGCTTTCGGTGGAGGAGAACCTGATCGCGACGGCGGCCACGCGTTTCGGCGCGACTTGGACGCTCGACCGCGTCTATGAATTCTTCCCGCGGCTGAAGGAACGCCGCGCCAACATGGGCAACCAATTGTCCGGCGGCGAACAGCAGATGCTGGCGATCGGCCGCGCGCTGATGACCAATCCGCGCCTGCTCATTCTCGACGAGGCGACCGAAGGCCTGGCGCCGCTGGTGCGGCAGGAAATCTGGGGCTGCCTCGCGCGGTTGAAACAGGACGGGCAGTCGATCCTGCTGGTCGACAAGCATCTCGACGCCATGCTCAAGCTCGCCGAGCGGCATGTGATCGTCGAGAAGGGCAGCGTGGTGTGGACCGGGACGTCGGCGGAGCTTGCTGCGGACGGTGCGCTGAAGCAGCGCTATCTGCAGGTGTGATGCTCTTTCCCTCGCCCCGCTTTAGCGGGGAGAGGGTGGTGAGCTTTGAGCGAAAGCGAAAAGCAAGCCGGGTGAGGGGCCGTCTGCCGGAATGCTGTGCCTTGCCCCTCACCCGCCTCGCTCGCAAATGCTCGCTCGGCACCCTCTCCCCGCGTAGCGGGGAGAGGGA
>JAEWCJ010000320.1 GCA_023390695.1 Pseudomonadota bacterium
GTCTTCGACAGGCTGGTCCGGCTGTTGACGACGTCGCTGCGCAATTTCACCTCCGACACCGTCGAAGTCTCGCTCGACCGCATCACCTCGGTCCGTTTCGGCGATTACCTGAACTCCATTCCGCTGCCCGCCATTCTGGCCGTGTTCAAGGCCGAGGAATGGGAGAATTTCGGTCTTATCACCGTCAATTCCAACCTCATCTATTCCATCATCGACGTGCTGCTCGGCGGCCGCCGCGGTTCCGGTGCGATCCGTGTGGAAGGCCGTCCCTACACGACGATCGAAGCCAATCTCGTCAAGCGCATGCTTGAAGTCGTGCTCGCCGACGCCGAACTCGCCTTCAAGCCGCTGTCGCCGGTGAAGTTCAACATCGACCGGCTGGAAACCAATCCGCGCTTCGCCGCCATCACCCGCCCGGCCAATGCCGCGATCCTGGTGCGCCTGCGCATCGACATGGAAGACCGCGGCGGCACCGCCGAATTGCTGCTGCCTTATGCGACCATCGAACCCATCCGTGGCGTCCTGCTGCAGATGTTCATGGGCGAGAAATTCGGCCGTGATCCGATCTGGGAAGGCCATCTGGCGACCCAGATCGCGCAGGCCGAGATGTCGGTGGATGCGGTGCTGTTCGAGGCCAAGTTGCCGCTGCGGAAAATGATGCAATTGCAGGTCGGCGATACGCTGCCGTTGGAAATCAAGCCGGACGCATTGGTGTCGGTGCGCAGCGGCGACGTGACGCTGACGGAAGGCCGCATGGGGCGGGTGGGCGACCGGGTCTCGGTCCGTGTCGCCAAGCCATTGCGCAAGCCGAAGATGACGCTTGCGATGTTCGAGAATGCGGAAGAATCCAAATCCAGGCACGGGGTGGAGGCTGCGACGTGAGCAACCTTTTCGGACTGATGATCGAAAGTCTGGTGGCGGTCCTGTTGCTGCTGACGATCCTGTATTGCGCGCGGCTCAACAAGAAGATCCAGCTCCTCAAATCCGATGAACGCTCCATGCGGATGACGATTTCGGAGCTGATGATGGCGACCGAGAGCGCCGAACGCGCCATTGCCGGGCTGAAGGAAACGGTGCGCGAGGCGGAAGAGACGCTGGGCTCGCGCCTGCGCGACGCCGATTTCTACAGCACCACCATGGCCGAGCATGTGAAGACCGGCGAGGAGGTGCTCGGCCGGCTGCGCAAGATCGCCTATGCGCGGCAGCTCCTGTCCGATGCGGAAGACGAGACGCCGGAACCGCTGGTGGCAAAGATTCCCGACGGCAAGGCCGATGCCAAATCGATCGCGGCCGCGGCCCAGGCCTTCGCCGAGCGGGCCCGCATGCGGGTGAATGGTCGCGCCGCATGAATCGCATGTTCCGCGAGCTCCGGCTGATCCCCATCGTGCTGGTCGCTGCCGCGGCGCTGTTCACGCTGAAGGTCGTCGGCCTTGTCACCCAGGGCGGCTACACCATGGGCGCGGGCCATCTTTCAAAATCGGATCGTGAGGCCATCAACGCGCGCAATCTCGAGCTCAGCCAGAGCGGCGGCATTGCGCTTCCGGAAGCGGCGTCCAAAAAGAAGTCGTGGGCGCAGGAGATGTTCTTCCCCGGCGACAAGAACGCATCCGACGTGACCGGCTCGGTCCCGGCGACCACCGGCGCCACCAAGCCCCCGGCGCCGCAGGAGCCGAAGGCGGACACGACGGCGGAGAAGAAGCCGGTCCAGCCGGTGGAGCCGAAGCGCGAGCCGGACGGCATTCCGATTCATCTCGACCCCAAGCCGGTCTCGGCGGCGGAGCGCGCGCTTCTCGAACGCCTGACTGAGCGCCGGCAGGAACTGGAGCACCGGGCCCGCGAACTGGATGTGCGGGAAGCGCTGCTGCTGGAGGCGGAAAAGCGCATCGAAACGCGCACCGGCGAACTGAAGGACATCGAGGCGCGCATCGTCGCGGCGACGGAAAAGAAGGACGAAGCGGACAAATCGCGCCTGAAAAGCCTCGTCACCATGTACGAGAGCATGAAGGCGAAGGACGCCGCTAGAATCTTCGACCGGCTCGATATCACGCTGGCCACCGAGGTCGCGAGCCAGATCAATCCGCGCCGCATGTCCGACATCATGGCGCAGATGTCCCCGGAAGCGGCCGAGCGGCTCACCGTCCAGCTCGCCAATCGCGGTGCAAGCCCCGCCAAAGCGCAGCCGGCGACCTCGGAATTGCCGAAAATCGAAGGCCGGCCGCGCGGTGGTTAGTCGCGTAAACGGACGGTTAAGACTAGTTTAAATGGCGCCACCCTAGGCTGCTTGTGTGCTGTACATGATTTTACATTAGATGCATGGCGCGAGCAGATATGGCGGCTTTCCAGAAAAGAATGCCAGCAAGCGGACCGGGCGCGGCGTTGGCCGCGCGCACGGCGCTTGCGCGTCTGTGTTCGCTGCTGCTGGCGGCCTCCGTCTTCGGATCCGGGCCGGCGGCCTTCGCGCAATCCGCACCGGTCAAGGGTGAGGCCCGCGTCGAGACGCGCGGCGGATTTGCGCGCATCATCCTGCATCTGGCGGAAGAGGTGGAGAGCGATGTCCGCCAGGCCGGCAACATCGTCGTCATAGGCTTCAAGCGCCCCGTCGACATTGCCGCCGAGAAGATCGCAGCGGAAGTTCCGAATTATATCGGCGCCTCGCGCCGCGATCCCGACGGTCTCGGCGTGCGGCTCGCGCTCAATCGCAAGGTCACCGTCAATTCCATGGCGGCCGGAGAGCGCCTGTTCATCGATCTGTTGCCCGAGAACTGGACCGGCCTGCCGCCGGGACTGCCCAAGGAAGTGATCGAAGAACTCGCCCGGCGGGCCCGCGAGGCCGAGAAGCTCCTGCGCGCGCAGCAATACGCGGTGAAGAGAGTGGTGAAGCCGGCGCGCGTGCGCGTCGCGATCCAGCCGACCTTCGTCCGCTATGTCTTCGAATTGCCGGATGTCATTCCGATCTCCAGCGACCGCGGCACCGACGATCTGACATTGACGTTCTCTGCGCCGCTCAAATTTGATCTCGGCGAAGCGCGCGCCAATCGTCCGGGCTCGGTGAAGTCGATCGAGGCGGTCGACCTCGGCGAGGTGGTCTCGGTCCGGTTTGCCTTCGAGGGCAAGATCGACGTCCGCAGCTTCCGCGAGGACAACAATTACGTGGTCGATATCGGCGTGCCCGAGACGACCGAACTGAAGCTTCCCGCAAACACGGCAAAGCCCGCTGCGCCGCCGGCGGGCGTCACCGCGCCAAAAACGGTCCCCGCGCAGTCTGGCGCCGCAAGCGAGGTCGTTGCGCCGGCGGCTCCGGCGCCGAGCCCGAATGGACATCATGCGCGCGCGCCGGAGCAGGCACAGCCGAAGCCTCCGGCCGCGGAGCCTGCCAAAGTTGAAC
>JAEWCJ010000323.1 GCA_023390695.1 Pseudomonadota bacterium
GTAGTTGGTGAGATTGAGGATGCCAACATCGACGGCGGCGACGACGATCCGCGCTTCCTCCCCGGCCGCGAGACCCGTGACTTTCACCGGAATCTGCAACGGCGTGTTCGGCCGCATCACCTCCGGCGTCTGCATATCAAGCGCGAGCGTGCGCGCCTTGCGGTCGACGGAGAACCACTGCACGCCAATGGCGCGGCCCGGCATGCGCTGCGCCTGCACGTCGAGCGGACGGCGCAAAGTGGCGACCACATAGGCGCCATTGCCCCAGTCCTTGCCGACATTGAGCTTGAGCGTGTTCAGACCGGGTTTCACCTCGGCGGTCTGCGTCGCAATCATGCGGTCGCCGACGACATGCAACGTGACACGGCCGGCGCTGCGCGCGGTCACCGCAACGTTCATGGCCTCGCCCGCGCGATATTCCGGCTTGTCGAGCGCGAGCTCAAGCAGATCGGGGGTGTCGGCAGAGGCTTCGGCATAGAAGCCGGCGTCGAACGACACCGAGGTCATCGCCCCGCCCGCGTCGGAGACCTCGAGACGATAGCGGCCCCACGTCACCGGCAGCGAAATCTTGCCGGGCGTCCCGGCGGCGATGTCGATCTGCCCGTCGGCAACGCGGCGTGTCGACTTGATCGGCTCGAAATTCCAACTGCCGCCCTGCCGGTACCATTGATAGCGCGACTCGACCTTGAGCAATTCATAGCGCAGGCCCTGGCGCGCGACCGGCTGGCCGTCGGGCTGCACCATGACGATGTCGAAAGCCGCCTGATCGTTCTCCGCAAGCGACTTTCCGGAGAAGAGCGGCTTGACGCCGATCATGTTGCCGCTCGGCGTGACCGGCAGGGTGATCTTGCGTTCGACCGCACGGCCGCCCGACTCCGCCATACGGATGGTGACGCGCGCCTCCAGCAGGCGTTGCACCTCCGGCACCTTGTCGAGGTTGACGCTGAAGCGCGCCTTGCCCTCTTCGTCGGTCTGCGGAAGATCGTCGAGCGCCTGCTGCTCCGACGAAAACTCGTCGTCGGCGACACCGAACCGGTAGCCGACAAAACCGGTCAGCGATTTCGCCGGCGCGATCACTACCTCGCCTTCCAGGTCGAGATGGGCCGCGGGCGCGCCATACAGAAAGCGGCCCTCCAGCGCGATCTCGGACGGCACGTTGCGTGCGAGCTTGTCGGTCTGCGGCTTCAGATCAAATTCGAGGCGGTCCGGCACATAGTCTTCGACCATGAAGGCGGTCTCGCCGATGGCCGGCCGCTTCGGATCGGTATAGGCGCGGATCCGCCAGGTGCCGGTCGAGGCCGACACCGTGATGGGAAGATCGAGCGAACGGCCGCCGACACCCTGATCCTGCAGTGTGGCCCGGCGATATTCGACGCCGTCGGGCCGCTCCACCACCAGCGTCAGCGGTGTGTTCAGCGCGGCGACACCGGCGGCATCGCGCAGCAGGGCCGTGATATGCACCGTCTCGCCGGAGCGATAGATGCCGCGCTCGGTGTAAACGAAGGCATCGAGTCCGGCCGGCGTGCGCCGCCCGGCCACGCCGCGATCCGACAGATCGAAGGCCGGAGACTTGAGGCTGAGGAAGGCGTAATCCGCCTTGCCGTCGGCGGCGACCAGCAGCGCCGGCGACGCCCCGCCCTCGCCGCGCGTCAGGTTGGTCTCGAAGCGGACATAGCCATTGGCGTCGGTGCGCTTGGTCGCCAGCACTTCATTGTTGCGCGAAAGCAGCCGCACTTCGATCTGGTTCTTCGGCTCGGCGCTGGCCAGCGAATGCACGAAGGCATGAATGCCGTCGCCGCCGGAAAGAGACGTCAGACCGAGATCCGACACGATGAACCACTGCGTTGCCAGCGAGCCGTAATCGTCATCGGACGGAAGGCCCTTCGGCGCCGCCGTCATCACATAGACGCCGGGCTGCAATTCTCCGACCGCCTGATCGACCGGGAATGCGGTCGTGACATCGGCATTCAGCGTCTGCTCAACGGCGAGTTCGCCGTTCCAGACCTTGGCGCCCTGCTGTGCCGCCAGCCGCTGGACGTCGTAGCGCGAGAGCGCGCGCTGGAAGTCGCTGTCGAGCACGGTGTTCAGAAGATTGCGGTCGCCGACGCGATAGATGTCGATCTCGACCGCCGGCGTGTTGACGCTGACCACCGGAATGCCCTGCTGGCCGGCGCGCGGCAGCACATAGGCCCGGTTGGTGAAGCGGACCAGCGGTTTGCGATCGCGCACATAGACGTCAAGCTGGGACGAGCGCGTGAGCAGTTCGTTGACCACCGACGGCAGGCCGTTGCGCAGCGTGATGCTGTAGCGCTCGCCGTGTTTCAGGCCTTCAATGCAGAGCTGCTTGCCGTCGACCGTGATCGCCGGCCGTTCCTGACCGGCAACCGCGACAAACGGGGAGAAATCGGTGCCGCGCCCGGGAAGACTTTCGGAAAACTGGAAACAGGCCCGAGGAGAAGCGGAATCGGCGTCGACGGTGTAGTCGAGGATGCGGAAACCGTGATTTTCCCGCATCTTCTCATATTGCGCGCGCAACTCGGCGACCTCGCGCAGTTCAAGCGACAGCCGCAGCGCATCGAGCGCCGGCCGCCAGATCCTGCGCTCCGCATAGCTGTGCGAGATGATGGCCAACGCCTCGGCTTCCTCGCCGCGGTCCTTGCTGCGCCGGTAGGCGAGATAGCCGCCGGTGCCGGACCGTTCCAGCAGCAGGCTGCGTTCGCCGCCATTGGCCGGGCGGATCTGCTGCGCGGTGCGCGCGAACCGCAGCCAGTTCGCCGCATCCTGCGGCGTTATCGCGGCAAATTGCCCGAGAAGCTGCAGGCCGAGCCGGATGTCGCTCCGCTGGAGTGCGGCGTCGATCTCCCGGCGCAATTGCGCCGCGGATTTCCCGGTCTGCCCGGCCTCGCTCTTGAGCTGCGCCTCCAGCCGGATCGCCGCCTGGGCGAGGTCATCCCGCTCGAACGGCTTGTCGGCGGCAGCGGCCGGCAAACATGCAAACGCGACGAGCGCGGCGGCAAGGCCGGCGCGAAGATGCACGAACATGGGCAGAATCCTCCTCCCCCGGCGCGGACACGCGGAATCGGCGGCCAGCGGGGTGTGTTCAGGTCAGCGGTAAAAATTGTCGGGCTCGTGACGGACCCGGCCTGTTTTTGATGTCGCCAAATCCCTGCACGCGGTTCAAGGC
>JAEWCJ010000406.1 GCA_023390695.1 Pseudomonadota bacterium
ACTACGTGATCTTCACCAACTACCAGTTCTACATCGACGAGTTCGTCCGCCTCGGACACAAGATCATGGCCGGCGAATCCGCGAGCGGCTTCATGCCGCGCGGCGGCTACAGCCACTTCGTCGAACCCGGCGATGTCGTGACCTGCGCGAAGGGCGCGCTGCCGGATCGGGATGCGCTGCCGGGGGTGGCGCCGGCGCGGTTGCCGCAGATGCCCGCCTATCATCTCAAGCGCGCGGACAATGACGGCATCACCATGATCAACATCGGCGTCGGCCCGTCCAACGCCAAGAACATCACCGACCATGTCGCGGTGCTGCGTCCGCATGTCTGGCTGATGCTCGGCCATTGCGCGGGCTTGCGAACGACGCAATTGCTCGGCGACTATGTGCTGGCACATGCCTATCTGCGGCAGGATCATGTGCTCGACGCCGATCTGCCGATCGAGGTGCCGATCCCGGCGCTGGCCGAGATCCAGACCGCCATCCAGACCGCCCTCGGCCGCGTCACCGGACTGACCGGTCACGCCCTCAAGCGCATCATGCGCACCGGCACGGTCGCCACGGTCGACGACCGCAACTGGGAACTGCGTCCGTCGACGATCCAGAACCTGCCCTTCATCCAGAGCCGCGCCATCGCGCTCGACATGGAATCGGCGACCATTGCCGCCAACGGATTCCGCTTTCGCGTCCCCTACGGCACATTGCTCTGCGTATCCGACAAGCCGCTGCACGGACATCTCAAGCTGCCCGGCATGGCGGATTCCTTCTATCGCCAGCGGGTGTCGCAGCATCTCGCCGTCGGGCTCGAGACGATGGCGCTGCTGCGCGAAGGCGACCGCGCGCAACTGCATTCGCGCAAGCTGCGCAGCTTCCACGAAGTGCCGTTCCAGTAGCGCCGGAGAACAGCGTCAGAACACGGCGAGATATCTCAGCAGATAGAGAACGCCGATCAGGATGACGATGATGCGGATGATCTGCTTGGCGCGGCCGTCCACCGGCAGCATGTTGACGAGATAAAGCACCAGAATGATGACCAGAAACGTAATCAGGACATTGATAAGCAGCCCCATATGAAAACTCCCTGCGCAATCAATTCGGCCTGAAAGACTTCAGCCCCCGGACACGGACAATCGCCGACCACGCGGAAAGTTCCATCCTGCCTTCGGCCGCCGGGGCGCTGATCGATATCGGTCCGCCAATGGCGCCCCACGACAATGCGGGCTTCCGCTTTCGTGGGCACGTCTTCGCCGATGCGCAGGGCCGCTTCCGTTGTCTGACCATCGCGCCGGCAGGGTATGCCGGGCGCGCGACGGAGTGTTCCGCGGCGAGTTGCTGATGCGCGTGGCCGGGCGGCAGAACGGGCTTGCGGCCCGCTTCGATTTCGTGCTGGACCAGTCCTGAAAACCTCGCATTTCCTGTGGATCGCGACCCGTGCCGGTTGGCAACGGCCGGCGCCATCGGGATGGTGGCTGCAAGACCGGGAGACGATCGAATGGCAGAGGCCCAAACCCAGAAGCACTTTCCGGTGTCCTGGGACCAGTTTCATCGTGATTGCCGCGCTCTGGCCTGGCGGCTGGCGGCGGCGGGGCCGTTCAATGCCATTGTCTGCGTCACCCGCGGCGGGCTGGTGCCGGCGGCGATCGTGGCGCGCGAACTCAATGTGCGGCTGATCGAGTCGGTCTGCGTGGAGAGCTATGTCGGGATCGGCAAGCAAGGCGATCTGAAAATCCTGAAAGGGATCGATCAGAAGGTGGTCGATGTCGGCGGCGGCTCCGGCAAGGGCGTGCTGATCGTCGACGATCTGGTCGATACCGGCAAGACCGCGCGCATCGTGCGCGAGATCATTCCGGATGCGCATTTCGCCACTGTCTATGCCAAGCCGATGGGGCGGCCGCTGGTCGACACCTTCATCACCGAAGTCTCGCAGGACACCTGGATCTTCTTCCCGTGGGATACGGCGCTTGCATTCGTGCCGCCGATCCGCGAGGGCGGTTAACCACTTTGCCTGCAAAAGCCCTGCGAAGGTCCCGCGGATCGAATCCTGCCGTCTTTCGTCCGCGCTTTTGGCTTTTACGCGGACGATGCTAGAAGGCGGACCGCGCGGACGTGGCGGAATGGTATACGCAGCAGACTTAAAATCTGCGGCCCACAAGGCATGAGGGTTCGAGTCCCTCCGTCCGCACCAGACAAGCCGGAGAGTGTGTTTGATACCGCGCGTGCTGCAAAGACTGGCCCTGACCATCGGCGTGATCGCCACCGGCGCAGGTGGTTGCTCCAACGTCCAGGTGTCGTCGGCGATCGTCAAGCCCGGCAAATATTCCATCTATAATTGTGACCAGATCGCCACCGCCGGACGCGCCGAGGCGGCACGCGAGCGCGAGCTGAAGGGCTTGATCGACAAGGCCGCACAGGGGCCGGGCGGCCAGGTCGCCATCGCGCTCGCCTACCGCAACGAATACCTGATGGCGCAAGGCAATCTGCGCGAACTGGAAGCGGCGGCCATCGACAAGAATTGCAGGATGCCCTGGCGAACGGAATCGGAACGGGCGGTGCGATAGCCCCGGGGACGCCGGCGCGCTGCCGTCGTCGCATTGTCGCATTGCGGCGTCGCCTGGCTTTTCCGGAGCCGTGACTCGCCCGATCAGTCCTCCGCCCATCGGCAGATCTGCGGCGGACGCGGCGGCCGCAATTGGCGGTCAGGCGAGCCTCAGCTTCGCTTTCACATCGCGCAACATCTGTTCGACGGCCACCTTGGCGGCGGCCAGCTTCTCCGCGTCGCGCGAGCGGACGACGACATGCGTGTTCGGGCCGGTCCTGTCGTCGAAGAAGGGATAGCTGCCGATGCTCACCTCCGGATGCAGCCGCGCGATCTCCCCCAGCTCGGTGCCGATATCGCCTTCGCGGGTGTCGGCACGAATTGATTCCGAGAGCATCGGCCGGCCGGTCTTCAGTTTCGGGCCGACCTCGTCCAGCATCGCCTGCATGATATTCGGCACGCCGGCCATGACGATCACGTTGCCGATCCAGAATCCCGGCGCCAGCGACACCTTGTTGGTGACGAGCTCGGCGCCCACGGGAATGCGGGTCATGCGCATGCGCGCTTCGTTCAGATCCGGCCCCCTGAAGCGCTGCTGCAGCAGCGCCACCGCACGCGGATCATAGTCGATCGGCACCCCGAAAGCCTTGGCGACGCAGTCTGCGGTAATGTCGTCATGCGTCGGCCCGATCCCGCCGGTGGTGAAGACATAGGTGTATTTGTGGCGCAGCACGTTGAGCGCGCCGACGATCTCCTCCTCCACGTCCGGCACCACCCGCACTTCGCGCAGATCGACGCCGATCGCGGTCAGATATTCGGCGATATAGCCGATATTCTTGTCCTTGGTGCGGCCCGACAGGATTTCATCGCCGATAACCAGAAGCCCGGCGGTCACGATGGTATCGGTCGGCAATGAAACGGTCATAATGGGTCCCGGACAGATGGCTGCTGTTCGTCTAGCCTGCCTGCTGCGGCGGCTCAAGCTGGCGGCGGCTGCCTCCGGCATAAACAATACGCCCAATCCCTGTGCAAAGGCCGGCGGTTTGGGCGGGACACCTGCCCTCTGCTCACGCAAGGCAACTGGCGCAAAGCTTGCACTGAAGCTGGACGACTGCCTGCCCGGGGACTTGGGACATGCCGGTAACGTTCGACGAAATGAGGGGCAATGATGGAGCCGTCCGGCCGGCCTATTCGCAATTGTCGCAATGGCTCTCGGAAATTCCCCCCGACGTGCTGGATCATCGCCGCCGCGAGGCCGAACTGGTGTTCCGGCGCATCGGCATCACTTTCGCCGTCTATGGCGAACAAAACGCGCAGGAACGCCTCATTCCCTTCGACGTGATCCCGCGCATTCTGGCGTCGTCGGAATGGGCGACGCTGGCGCGCGGCCTCGAGCAGCGCGTGAAGGCGCTCAACCTCTACATCAAGGATGTCTACGGCAAGCGCGAATGCCTGCGCGCCGGCATCGTGCCGGAGGACCTGGTCTTCCAGAATCCGGTCTTCCGTCCGGAAATGAACGGCCAGAAGGTGCCGCACAACATCTATGTGCATGTGGCGGGCGTCGATATCGTCCGCGTCGATGCCGACACCTTCTACGTGCTGGAGGACAATGCCCGCACGCCGTCCGGCGTCTCCTACATGCTGGAAAACCGCGAGATCATGATGCGGCTGTTTCCGGAATTGTTCTCGCGCCACCGGGTGACGCCGGTGGACAATTATCCCGACGAGTTGCTGGCGACGCTGCAATCGGTCGCGCCGAATTCGGCGACCGGCGAACCGACCGTGGTGCTGCTGACGCCGGGCGTCTACAATTCCGCCTATTACGAACACTCGTTTCTCGCCGACAAGATCGGCATCGAGCTGGTCGAGGGGCGCGACCTCTTCGTCAGGAACGAGGTGGTCTATATGCGCACGACGCAAGGTCCCAAGCGCGTCGACGTGATCTATCGCCGCATCGATGACGATTTCATCGACCCCCTCGCCATCCGCCCGGATTCCGCGCTCGGCGTGCCCGGCCTGATGTCGGCCTATCAGGCCGGCAATGTGACGCTCGCCAATGCGGTCGGCACCGGCATCGCCGACGACAAGGCGGTCTACAGCTACATGCCGGAGATCGTGAAATTCTTCCTCGGCGAAGAACCGATCCTGAAGAACGTGCCGACCTGGCGCTGCCGCGAGGAAGAGCACCTGGCCTATGTGCTCGACAATCTCGAACAGCTCGTGGTCAAGGAAGTGCACGGCTCCGGTGGCTACGGCATGCTGATCGGTCCGGCCGCCGACAAGGCGAGCATCGCCGCCTTCCGCGCCAAGCTGAAATCTGCGCCGAAGAATTTCATCGCACAACCGACGCTCGCTTTGTCGACCTGCCCGACCTGCGTCGATTCCGGGCTGGCGCCGCGCCATGTCGATCTGCGCCCCTTCGTGCTGACCGGACGCGACCGCGTGCGCATCGTGCCCGGCGGCCTGACCCGCGTCGCCATGAAGGCCGGATCGCTGGTGGTGAATTCGAGCCAGGGCGGCGGCACGAAAGACACCTGGGTGCTGGCGGGATGAGAACCAAGACTCCGGTCGTCCCCGCGAAAGCGGGGACCCATAAACACAAATCTCGGCAAGCTCGCACCGGCCGTGGTTATGGGTCCCGGCTCTCGCTAATGCTCGGCCGGGACGACGGAGACGAGTAGATGCTCTCGCGCACCGCCGACAACCTGTACTGGCTCGCCCGCTACGTGGAGCGCGCCGAATATCTCGCCCGCATTCTGGAGGCGACCCAGCGGCTCACCGCACTGCCGCTCGCCTATGTCGGCGAGAGCAACGAATGGGAATCCGCCGTGGCCACCGCCGGCTGCGCCCATGCCTTCTACGCCGCCTACAACGAGGCCAACGAGGAAAACGTTACGCATTTTCTCGCCTTCTCGACCGATAATCCGTCCTCGATCCGCTCCTGTTTCGAAGTCGCGCGCACCAATGCGCGCGCGGTGCGCACGGCGCTGACGGTGGAGATGTGGGACGCCATCAACGGCACATGGCTGGAACTGAAGCGCTACGGCAACGGCCCGACATCGCGCGAGGAATTCTCGCGCTTCCTGCGCTGGGTGCAGGAATCCTCGCTGCGCTTCGACGGCTCCGCCTACCGCACCATGCTGCGCAACGATGCCTATTGGTTCACGCGGCTCGGCATCTATCTCGAACGCGCCGACAACACCGCGCGCATTCTCGACGTCAAGTATCACATGCTCTTGCCCGCGCAGGAACATGTCGGCGGGCCGCTCGACTATTTCCAGTGGTCGGCGATCCTGCGCTCGGTGTCGGCGCTCACCTCCTATCACTGGGTCTATCGCGAAAGCCTGAAGCCCTGGCTGATCGCCGACCTGCTCATTCTCAAGGAGGAGATGCCGCGCTCGCTCGCCAGCTGCTATCAGAATATCGTGCGCTATCTCGACGAGATCGGAACCGCCTATGGCCGCCAGGGGCCCTCGCAGCGCCTCGCCCGCGGCATCCGCACCCGCCTGCAGAACAGCCGCATGGACGGCATCTTCCAGAACGGGCTGCATGAATTCATCCAGGACTTCATCGCCGACAACAACCGCATCGGCCAGACCATCACCCAGCAATATCTGGCCTGACGCACAGGACGTTGCGCAAAGGAACGCAAGATAGACCGATGCGGATCGTCATCTCCCACGACACCATCTACCGCTACGCGCCGCCGGCCAACGGCGCCATCCAGACGCTGCGGCTGTCGCCGCGCAATCACGACGGCCAGCATATCGTCGCCTGGCGCATCCATATTTCCGCCGATTGTCCGCTGATCGCGCAGCAGGACGCCTTCGGCAACCTGACGCATACATTCTCGGCCGACGGTCCGATCGAAGAGCTTTCCGTGCGGGTCGAGGGCGAGGCCGACACCGAGGATATGCAGGGTATCGTGCGCAATTCCGTCGAGCGGTTTCCGCCCTCCTTGTACCTGCGCGAAACGCCGCTAACGCAACCCGACGAGGCGATCACGCAATTCGCGGCACAGGTCGGCGACGGTGGAGAAGACGCCCTCGCCCGCATGCACGCGCTGCTCGCCGCACTCAACCGCGAGATCGCCTTCGACACCGACCCGACCCATGCCGCCACCACCGCGCACGAAGCCTTCGCGCTCCGGCGCGGCGTCTGCCAGGACATCACGCATATCTTCATCGCCGCGGCGCGCAGCCTCGGCGTGCCGGCGCGCTATGTCAGCGGCTATTTCCATCGCGCCGACGGCGTGGTCGAACAGGACGCCGGTCACGCCTGGGCGGAGGCCCATATTCCGGATCTCGGCTGGGTCGGCTTCGACGCCACCAACGGCATCTGCGCGACCGAGGCGCATCTGCGCGTCGCCGTGGGCCTCGATTATCTCGGCGCCGCGCCGGTGCGCGGCACGCGTGTCGGCGGCGGCGCGGAAGACATGTCGGTCCGCGTGCGGGTGGATCAGTCCATGAGGCAGATGCAGAATTGACGCACGCCGGAGCGGTGCGGCGTTTGGTTACCCATTGAGGATGGAACAGGAACCTGGAGAAGCGATGTTGCCGCCGCCCCACGACGATGGCTATAACAGCGCGCCCCACACGGGATTGCTTGCCGACATGACCTATTGCTGCGGAATTCTGGTCCGCGAAGGCCTTGTGATGATCGCCGATACCCGCACCAATGCGGGTCTCGACAACGTGTCCACCTTCCGCAAGCTGCATGTGTTCAAACAGCCCGGCGAGCGCATCATGGCGATCGCCTCCTCCGGCAACCTCTCGCTCAGCCAGTCCGTGGTCAGCATCCTGACCGAAGGCTTCGAGAACAAGGAGACCGGCGAATTCGAAACGCTGATGAACGCGCCGACCATGTTCCAGGCGGCGCAACGGATCGGCAAGGTGATCCGCTCGGTGCATCATACCGACGGCGCCGCCCTCGATGCCGCCGACGTGAAATTCGACGTGTCCTTCCTGTTTGGCGGCCAGATCCGGGGCGAGCGCATGCGCCTGTTCATGATCTATTCGGCCGGCAATTTCATCGAATGCACCACCGACACGCCCTATCTGCAGATCGGCGAACACAAATACGGCAAGCCGGTCCTGGATCGCGCCATCTCCTACGGCGTCGATCTCTATGACGCCCTGAAGATCGGCCTGATCTCCATGGATTCTACCATGCGCTCCAATCTCGGGGTCGGCATGCCGATCGACATCATGGTGGCGCGCCGCGATGCCTGCGACGCCGAATTGTCCTACCGGATCGAGCCCGGCGAACCCTATTTCCACGACCTGCGCGAGCGCTGGTCGGCGGCGTTGCGGGCGGCGCATATGGCCATTCCGCGCCCGCCTTATGCCGGTTCCGGCTGAGCCGATAACGCTCTGTTAACCATGATCGCCAAAAGACCTACCAATGCGGGAAAGCCCCGGATTTCTCACCTTTTTTAACAACCATTTACAAGCCTTCTGACCCTATTTTTCGGCGCGAATCCGAGTGTTAGGGGCAGCATCGTGGTAACGGCGACCGAGTCGCAGTTGGCCAATGGCGGGATGAAGTCGAGCTGGGACCGTGCGCGGCTCGGCATCGTCATTCCGATCAGCGTGATCGTCGTTGTTGCGATCATCTGCATCGTTGTCGCCGTCACCACCTCCGCGCAACGCGCCGACGAAGTCGCGCTCGAACACGAGAAGCGCCTGTTCTCCCGCGCCATTGTTACCCACGGCGAGCAGATCCTGCGCGAACTCGACAGCGTCGCATCGACGCCGCAGGCGGTCCGTTCCATCCGCAACTATTTCGACGCGGAATGGGTCCAGCGCCGTCTCGGATTGTGGCTGAAGACCCATTTCGACCACGACTTCATCTTCGTCGCCGACCATTCCGACAGGCTGTCCTACGCCCTGCTCGGGCGCAACAGCGTCGAACCGAGCTGGTTCAACACGATCCTGCCGGAACTGGCGCCGACCATCGACTACATCCGCGGCCGCTCCGGCAGCAATCCGAGCGGCGCCGTCGCCGTGAACGAACAGGGCCGGCAAAACGAAAACGATCAGCCCAACCGCGCATCGCTGATCCAGAAGTTTCTCGGGCGCCCGGCCATCGTCGCCGCGGTGCTGGTCGGCGCAAGCCCGGACATGACCGCCGAAGAGCGCCGCTCCTCGCCGATTGCGATGTCGGTCAAGTTCATCGACGAGGACGTGCTCGGCGCCATCGCCTCGCGTCTCCAGTTGCTGAGGCTGCGCAGCGATGCCGCCGCACCGCCGGATGCGGCCGAATACGCGTTCGAACTGAAGGACGAGAACGAGCAGACGATCGCCGGCTTCGTGTGGACGCCGAAGCGCCCGGGCTCGGAAATCGTGGCCAGCGTCATCCCGTTCATCGCAGTCGCCTTTGCCGGCTTCTCCCTGCTCACCGTGCTCATCTACGGCTATATCCGCCGCAGCGCGGCGACCATCGCCTCCGGCGAGGAGCGTCTGCGCTACCTTGCCATGCATGATCCGCTATGCGGGCTTCCCAACCGCAACTATTTCAGTGAATCGCTGGAAGCGACGATCCGCAATGTCCGCCGCGGCGGACCGCCGGCCGCGGTCTTCTATATCGATCTCGATCATTTCAAGGA
>JAEWCJ010000418.1 GCA_023390695.1 Pseudomonadota bacterium
CAGCTGGATAGAGCACCAGACTTCGAATCTGGGGGTCAGGGGTTCGAATCCCTTCCGGCGCGCCACCGCGTCAAACGGGGGACTGAGATCGGTGACGGCAGGCAAGCGCGCAGTTGAAGATGTGGTCGACGCCGTTCCGGCCTGGATCAGGCTCGGCATTGCGCTTGTGATCGGCACGATCGGCAGTGTCGGCATGTGGTCCTACGTCGTCGTTCTCCCGACGATTCAGGCTGATTTCGGAATCACCCGCGCCGAGGCATCGCTGCCCTATACCCTGTCGATGGTTGGGTTCGGCATCGGAAGCGTCGTCATGGGACGGATCGCCGACCGTTTCGGGATGATGGTGGCCGCCATCGTCGGCGCTGTGGTGCTTGCGCTTGGATATGTCGGCTCTGGATTGGCCGGCAGCTTCCTGTTGCTGGTGGCGGCGCATACGCTGGTCGGCCTGGGTGCGTCTGCCACCTTCGCTCCGCTGATCGCCGACATGTCGCACTGGTTTCTCCGCCGGCGCGGAATCGCCGTCGCCATCGCCGCTTCCGGAAACTATCTGGCGGGCGTGGTCTGGCCGCCCGTGGTTCAGCGCGCGGTCGAAAGCGTGGGCTGGCGGCACGCGCATATTGCGATCGGCGTGTTTTGTCTGATCTCGATGTGCCTTTTGGTCATGGCGCTGCGGCAGCGGCCGCCGCTGCAGCATGGTACGACCACGCAAGGCGCGCCCTTGACCGCGGGCAATTCGCTGGGACTGTCGCCGCGCAGCCTGCAAATTCTGCTGAGCATTGCCGGTCTCGCCTGTTGTGTGGCGATGGCGATGCCGCAAGTCCATATCGTCGCCTATTGCGCCGATCTCGGCTACGGCGTGGCGCGCGGCGCGGAGATGCTGTCGCTGATGCTGGGATTCGGCATCATCAGCCGCATCACCAGCGGCTGGATCGCCGATCACATCGGTGGATTGCGCACCTTGCTTCTGAGCTCCGCTCTGCAGGCGTCGGCGCTGGTCCTTTACGTTTTCTTCGACGGATTGACGTCGCTTTACATCGTCTCGGCATTGTTTGGTCTGTTTCAGGGCGGACTGATACCGACCTATGCCATCATCGTCCGGGAATATTTGCCGCCCCGGGAAGCCGGCGCGCGGCTTGGCGTTATCATTCTGGCAACGGTGATCGGCATGGCGCTGGGCGGCTGGATGTCAGGCGTCATTTTCGACCTGACGGCTTCCTATCGCGCGGCTTTCTTGAATGGCATCGCCTGGAATCTGCTGAACTTCGCAATTGCATTCTGGCTGTTGTCGCGAGCCTCGGCGAAACTGGCGCCTGCCTGACGGATCGCGTCAGGTTTCATTCTGACGCGAATCCGAAGCGGACCTACAAGCCGTACAGATAAAAGCTGCCCGGATAGCCGGTCACGCCGCCGAAATACGGCTTGTCGTAGAAGGGCGGGTAGTTGCTGTGTGGCCAGCCGAGATAATTCGTGCGTGCACGCTTCACGAACGGCGGATGCCACCACCACGGATAGGGATCATAATAGTGCATGCGCGTCACATGCCGGCTGCCGCGGTGTCGCGAACTGAATTCATGCTGGGCAAAGGCGTGAATGCCGCTCTGCTTCACACCGTTTGCCTGAACCGGAGCCGACAGAATGGCGACGATGCCAAAAACGGCGAGGGCCCAAAATATCCTGGTCATGCGCTGTCTCCGACGTGCCAAAATGATGCGCTTCAACTTGGGGTTGGTCAAGCCGTTACCGAGAGGCCGCTTCACGATTGGGTGTGGCCCCGCTTCTATTTGTGATTCCAAGCGGCCGCGGGAAGAAACGAGTTCTCATGCTGAGGGAGATGGACTGACCGAGCGATGCGGCTTTGCCGCAGGCGACGCTCTTGGTCGTTGCCATGTCAGCAGACCTGGTGACCGCAGCCGGAGCAGCAAAGATAAAAACTTTTCCTGCCTCGCATTGAATTGGGCCGATGGGCCGTAAGGCATAGCCGCGCATTCGGCCCAGACGGCATCATTGGTTTTCTGCAATTCGCGCTTGCCGCAGTCTGTATGACAAAGGTCTTCAATGCCTCGTGGCGGCGAACTGAGGCTTACGGCCGGTCAATTGGCCCAAAGGGCGGCTCGCCGGTCGATCCCAATTCCGCCGCGGAATAATCGTTATGCGGCCAAAACCCGCAAGCTATCTTTTCCGCTTTGCGTCGTGCCGTGAACATCTGCTACTACACCGCGCGCCGGCAGACTCCGTGAGGGAGCCAACCGTCCAGCCGCTTTGGGGTGCGGATCAGCAATGCTTCACTCGTTGCGCGCCGTTTTACGCTTCATTAGTGAAAAAATCGGCTGGCATCGGGTCGGTTTTGTTCTCAGCCTGACCATTATCACGGTCGCCGCAGTCGTGCTTTATCGCATGCTGCACGATCTGAGCTGGGCCGATCTGGTCAAGGCATTGAAGGAGATCGAGCCACGCGATGTGGCGCTCGCCGGATTATGTGTCGCTGCCGGCTATTTCACATTGACGTTTTACGATCTCTTCGCGCTGCGGACGATTGGCCGCAACGATGTATCCTATGCCACAGCGGCTCTTGCCGGCTTCACGAGCTATTCGGTCGGTCACAACGTGGGGGCCAGCGTTTTTACGGGTGGCGCCGTACGCTATCGGGTCTATTCCGCTCATGGTGTGAGCGCGGTTGAGGTCGCGAAAATCTGTTTCATCGCCGGACTGACCTTCTGGCTCGGCAATGCGACCGTGCTGGGATTGGGTATCTTCTTTAATCCGGATGCCGCCAGCGCGATCAATCAATTGCCTGCATGGTTTAACCGGCTGCTTGCAAGCGTCACGCTCGTCGTTCTCACCTGCTACGTCATCTGGGTCTGGCTGGCCCCAAGAAGCATCGGCCGCAGCAACTGGAGCGTCACTCTTCCCGGCGGTCCGCTGACGCTGCTGCAGATCGTGATCGGCATCATCGATCTGGGGTTCTGCGCGCTGGCGATGTACATGCTGCTGCCGAACGAACCCCATATCGATTTCATCACGTTGGCGGTTATTTTCGTCGCCGCCACGCTGCTTGGATTCGCCAGCCATTCGCCCGGAGGGCTTGGCGTATTCGATGCCGCGATGCTGGTCGCGCTGTGGCAGTTCGACAAGGAAGAGCTGCTCGCCGGCCTGCTTCTGTTCCGGCTTCTCTACTACATTACGCCCTTCACGCTTGCATTGCTTATTCTGGGCGGGCGCGAGATCATGAAGGGGGTTTTCACCGCCAAGGTGCCGCCGTTGGGCAACATCGCTGCGGAGGTTCTTGACGGCAAGGCCGGACCTGCAGACGGGGAACCTCACTCGCATCAGAAGAGCGTGTCAAATCGCGATGACCGTCACTGACGATGCGAGCAGGCATCTGTCGCCGCGGCGATTGCGGGTTCGCTCATACCGCGCGTTCTGCATGGCGGCAGCATCCGTTGTTGCCGTCTGCCTCCTCGTTCTCACTGGATCGCTGTCGATTGGAAAAGGACTTCTTGTCCTTGCCGTGATTGGTCTGGCCGGCTGGATCGGCGGGGTCGTCGCCAAGCGATTTTTCGAAGCGGAAGACCGGGCAACAAGCCACGTGGCGCGCCCGAATGTCGACCGGCTGCAGGATCTGATCTCCGCGCTTCCGGATCCCACCGTCGTGCTGGCGCCGGATGGCCGTGTCGTCAATTTCAATCTTCCGGCAAGCACGATGGTTCCGGCCTTGCGCCGCGGCGATCCGATATCAATCGCTCTACGGGTGCCGGAGGTTATCGAGTCAATCCGCCGCGCAAGTGTCAACAATCGGGCCGAGCGGGTTGAGTTTGCCGAACGCGCGCCCGCTGGTCGCTGGTCGGAGGCGTTCGTTACGCCCGTTCACGATTCGACCGGCAGTGCGGCCGGCCGACCGGCGCTGCTGTTGCTGACCTTTCACGACCTCACGCCTATCCGGCGCGTCGAGGAGATGCGGGCGGATTTCGTCGCCAATGCCAGCCACGAGTTGCGGACGCCGCTGGCCGCCTTGCTGGGGTTCATCGAAACCCTGAAGGGGGCCGCCCGCAACGACACAGCGGCGCGCGAGCGGTTCCTCGACATCATGGAAGCGCAGGCCAGCCGCATGGCGCGCCTGATTGACGATCTTCTGTCGCTGTCGCGCATCGAACTCGCCGCGCATGTCCGTCCGGTCAAGCCGGTCGAGTTGCTCCCGGTGGTGCGTCAGGTCGTGGACGCGCTGCAGACCTTGGCACGCGATCGTGGTGTGGAGGTCAGAATAGACGCGCCTGATGAGAAGCTTGTGGTGCCGGGCGATCGCGACGAACTGATCCGGGTTTTCGAAAACCTGATCGAGAATGCCCTGAAATATGGCGGGGCCGGCAAGCGCGTCGACATCGCTCTGATGCGTGGCAAAACATCGGACGGAAAGGACGAGGCGGTCGCGTCGGTTCGCGATTATGGGCCGGGCATCCCGGCGGAACATCTTCCGCGTCTGACAGAGCGCTTCTACCGCGTCGACGCTACTGGCAGTCGTGCCCTCGGGGGCACCGGCCTGGGACTGGCCTTGGTCAAGCATGTCATCAATCGCCATCGCGGCCGGCTGATCATCGACAGCAAAGCCGGGCAGGGGGCGACTTTCACGATCCGCCTGCCCATGTTCACAGAGGGCCTTCCGGCCTGATAAAAAATACCAATAAAAACAAACATATAGAGTGTCATCCTTCTGTCATCCACGCGTCATAGAAGCGAAATGAAGACGCCGTAGGCGACAGTGGCAAGGCGGGCGGTCGATCTCGGCCGACAGGACACAGCCGCCGCAGACACGAAGGAGAATCCCGTGAACACCAAGACCTTCGCCAGCGCGTTCGCGCTCGTGGCGGCCGGCATGATCTTTGCCGGTAATGCCGAAGCCCGCGATCAGATCCGGATTGTCGGATCGTCCACCGTTTATCCCTTCACCACGGCCGTTGCCGAGCAACTCGGTCGGTCCGCCGGCATCAAGACGCCGGTTGTCGAATCGACCGGTACCGGCGGCGGCATGAAGCTGTTTTGCGCCGGCGTTGGCGTCAATCATCCGGACGCCACCAATGCCTCGCGCCGCATCAAGAAGAGCGAGTTCGAAGATTGCCAGAAGAACGGCGTCAAGGACATCGTCGAGATCACCGTCGGCTTCGACGGCATCAGCGTTGCGCAGTCGAAGGAAGGTGCGCCGCTGAAGCTGTCGCTGGATCAGCTCTTCCTCGCGCTGGCCAAGAATGTCCCGGGCCCGGACGGCAAGCTCATTCCCAATCCGAACAAGAACTGGTCGGACATCGACAAGTCGCTCCCGAACGTCAAGATCGAAGTGCTCGGCCCGCCCCCGACCTCCGGCACGCGCGACGCGCTGCACGAACTGCTGATGGAGCCGGGCGCCGAGAAGATTCCGGCGATGGCCGCTCTCAAGAAATCCGACCGCAAGGCGTTTGATGCCGCCTGGAAGTCGCTTCGCGAAGACGGTGCTTATGTGGAGGCCGGTGAGAACGACAACCTGATCGTTCAGAAGCTGACCGCCAACAAGAATGCCTTCGGCATTTTCGGCTATTCGTTCCTCGATGAGAATACCGCAAGGCTGCGCGGCGTGTCGCTGAACAATGTCGAGCCGACCTATGAGAACATCGCGGGCGGCAAGTATCCCGGTTCGCGCTTGCTCTATGTCTATGTGAAGAAGCAGCATGTCGGCGTTGTGTCGGGCATCGACAAATTCGTTGCAGAATATGTGTCGCCCAAGGCGATGAGCGAGGACGGTTATCTCGCCAAGAAGGGTCTGGTGTCGCTGCCGAAGGCGGAAGCGGAAAAAGTCCGCAAGGCCGTGACCGGCATGGAGCCGTTGAAGGC
>JAEWCJ010000459.1 GCA_023390695.1 Pseudomonadota bacterium
TGCGTCGTCGGCTTCACCGCCACCGCCGGTGTCGCCGCGATGAAGCCCCTCTGCGATGTGGTGCTCGCTGCGCCGTCCGACGAGACCGCGCTGATCCAGCAGGTCCACATCACCGCCGCGCACGCGATCTGCGACCTCGTCGAACGCAATCTGTTCAAGCCGGACTGACATTGCGATGAACCAGCCCCCTAAGCCCGCCGCCTTCCTCGACCGCGACGGCGTGCTCAACCGCGACGACGGCTATATCGGGACCATCGAGCGCTTCCACTGGATGGCCGGCGCGGCGGCAGCAATCCGCAAGCTGAACGACGCCGGCTATTACGTATTCATCATTTCCAATCAGTCCGGCGTTGCGCGCGGCATGTTCACCGAAGACGACGTCGAAAGCCTGCATGCGTGGATGCGCAAGCAACTTGATGCGGACGGCGCCCGCATCGACGACATTCGCTATTGCCCGTTTCATCCCGACGCGCCGCTGCCCGCCTATCGCATTGATTCCGACTGGCGCAAGCCGAAGCCGGGCATGCTGCTCGACCTGATGCAGCACTGGCCGGTGGACAGACGCGGCAGTTTTCTGGTCGGCGACAAGGAGACCGATCTGCGCGCCGCGCAGGCGGTCGGCATCGGCGGATTTTTGTTCGAGGGCGGCGATCTTTCGGATTTCGTCGATCAGTGCCTGTCGGCGAGCACGCGACGATAGACCGCGACGATTTTCGCCGCCTCCGCGTCCACTCCGAACTCGGCCAATACGCTGTCACGCGCGCGCCGGCCCATCGCGACGGCTTCTGCCGGGTCTTTCATCAGCGGCTCAAGCGCCGCCGCCAGCGCATCCGGATCGCCGATCGGCACCAGCATTCCGGTCTCGCCGTCACGCACCACTTTTTCGGCGGCGCCCGCGCGCGCCGCGACCAGCGCATTGCCGGACGCCATCGCTTCCAGCAATGTCAGGCCGAAGCCTTCGTTCCGTGACGTGAACGCGTAGATGAGGATGCGCCGGTACCAGAGCGGCACTTCGTCGATGGGCAATTCCCCGAGAAAGCGGATGCGATCCGACAATCCGGCCGCCGCGGCCTGCTCTTTCAGCCTGGCTTCGAAACCGCGCTGCTCCGGCGTCACTTCCCCGACGATGACCGCGCAGAAGTCCGGATATTGCGGCAGCAACCGGCACATCGCCGCGACGAACACATCCGTCCCTTTCTGTTCGCGCACCCGGCCGAAACAACCGACGGCATAACGCCCTGGCAATCCCGTCGCGGCGAATGCCGCGTCGCGATCCGGCGGCGGCGCATACCGCTCGGTGTCGATGCCGTGCATGATCACAATGTGCGGCAGCTTGAGATAGGCGGCGGAGGCGTCGCTGGTCGCGATGATCGCGTCCATGCGCGCCATCATCGCCCGCGTCGTCCATGTGTGATGCCGCTGCGCCGCCGAGGTGAAGACGAGCTTCAGCGGCCATCCCAGCGCCAGCAGCAGCAGGCCGGCCATCATTTCGTTGTTGCGGCGGGCATGCCAGACGAGCGGCGTCTTGCGGCGCCACAGGCGCAACAGATCGCGAAACCGCAGCCGCGTGATACCTGCAGGCGCGTCGGAGCCGAACCAGACCGCCGGCACCAGCGCGGCGATGCGCGGCGCGACCATGCGATTGGTCGCAGTCACGCCTGAAAATCGCCAATGCAGGTTGGGAATAAGGATGTCGGGTTCGGTCAAGGCAGGTTCCGGATCGATTCTGGGTTGAGGCCCCGGTGACGGCGCCGAGGATTACCCATTTTTTCATCCTGCGTCCTCTACAATACGCCAGTAATTTCAGGAGGCTTCGGCTCATGGCCGTTCTGGTCACCGGCGGCGCCGGCTATATCGGCAGCCACATGGTTTACGCGCTGACGGATGCCGGCGAAGACGTGGTTGTGCTCGACAACCTCTCAACCGGGTTCCGCTGGGCTTTGCCGGACAGCGTCCCGCTGTATGTGGGCGATACCGGCGACGAGAAACTGGCGCTCGAGATCATCGCCCGGCACGAAGTGGATGCGATCATCCATTTTGCCGCCTCGATCGTGGTGCCGGATTCGGTCGCGGATCCGCTCGGCTATTACCGCAACAACACCGCCAATTCGCGCACGCTGATTGAAGCCGCGGTGAAAGGCGGCGTGAAGAATTTCATCTTCTCCTCCACCGCCGCGGTGTACGGCAACCCGGACGCGGTTCCGGTTCCGGAGGATGCGCCCGCTGTTCCGATGTCGCCCTATGGCTGGTCGAAACTGATGACCGAGATCATCCTGCGCGACGCCGCCCACGCGCATCCACTGCGTTACGCCGTGTTGCGCTATTTCAATGTGGCCGGAGCGGATCCTGCGCTGCGCACCGGACAATCGACTCCCGCCGCCACGCATCTGATCAAGGTGGCGGTGCAGACCGCGCTCGGGTTGCGGAAAAAAATGGATGTCTTCGGCACCGACTATCCGACGCCCGACGGCACCTGCATCCGCGACTATATCCACGTCAGCGACCTCGTCGCCGCCCATTCCGACGCGCTCGGCTATCTGCGCGCCGACGGCCAGTCGGCGACCGTCAATTGCGGCTATGGGCGCGGCTTCTCGGTTCTTGAGGTGATCGACACCGTGAAGCAAATCTCCGGCGTCGATTTCCGGGTGGATCTGGCGCCGCGGCGCCCCGGCGATCCCGCCCGGATCGTCGCCGCCAGCGACCGGGCGCGCGATCTGCTCGGCTGGGCGCCGCGTTACGACGACCTGCCGACCATCGTCTCCCATGCATTGGCCTGGGAGAAAAAACTCAAGAAAAACAATACATAAGGCGCACCCCGCGCGGTTTGGGCTTGAATTCTCCGTGCCGGACGGGCATGGAACGGAGCCTCGACGCCCGGGCTTCCGGAGCCGGGGCCGCCGGGGAAACTAACCAAAAATCGGCTCTCCTCGCAGAGCGCCCGCCAGCGCGCCCAATCCCGCGGCGCCAAGTCAGGAACGCGTATGCCGCAATCCAAACTGGATCAGCAAACCGCCTATGAGCTGATCCACCGGCTCGTGACCGAATATGGCGCCAAACACTGGAAGCGCTACGCCGTTGCCTTCGCCCTGATGGCGGTCGCCGCCGGCGGCACCGCGGCGACCGCCTATCTGATGGGCACCATCGTCAACAAGGCGTATGTCGACCGCAGCTTCCACGCGATCGTGGTCATCGGCATCATAACGATCGTCATTTTCAGCACGCGCGGCCTCGCCACCTATGGACAGGCGGTGATCCTGTCGCGCATCGGCAACAGCATCATCGCCGAGAACCAGCGCAAGCTATTCGACCGGCTGATGAACCAGAATCTCGGCTTCTTCGCCCAGCGCCATTCCTCGGAATTCCTGCACCGCCTCTCCACCGGCGCCAATGCGGCCACCGGCGTCCTCAACATGCTGATCACGGCGGTCGGCCGCGATCTGCTCTCGCTGATCGGCCTCGTCACCGTGATGGTGATCCAGGATCCGGTCATGTCGCTGTTTGCCTTCGTCATCGCCCCGCCCGCCTTGTGGATGGTGCGCAAGCTGGTGAAACGCGTCCGCAATGTCGCAAAGGCACAGTTCACCGGCGGCACGCGCTTGTTCGAGACCCTGCAGGAAACCATCCAGGGCATCCGCATCGTCAAGGCCTTCACGCTCGAAGACCGCCTGCGCACGCGTTATTATGAGAATGTCGCCGTGGTCGAGCGCGAAGCCAACACCATGGCGCGCGTCGCCAACCGGTCGAGTCCGCTGATGGAAACGCTGGCCGGCGTATCGATCGCGCTCGGCGTCATCTATGGCGGTTACCGCACGATCGAGATGAGCGCGACGCCGGGCGAGTTCTTCTCCTTCATCACCGCCTTCCTCCTCGCCTATGAGCCGGCGAAGCGCCTGGCGCGCCTCAATATCGAACTCAATGCCGGCCTTGTCGGCGTGCGCCAGCTCTTCGACATCATCGACGCGCCGTCGAGCGAACCCGCCGACGACGACAAGCCGTCGCTGCGCATCGACAAGGCCCAGGTCGAGCTGAGGGATGTCGGCTTCGGCTATCGCGAGGGGCAGGCGGTGCTGCACGGCCTGTCGCTGACCGCCGAGGCCGGGCAGATGACCGCTCTGGTCGGCCCTTCCGGCGGCGGCAAGTCGACCGTTCTCAACCTCCTGCTGCGGCTTTACGAGGTGCAGTCCGGTGCGATCACGATCGACGGCCAGGATATCGCACAGGTGTCGCGCCGCTCGCTGCGCCAGCAGATCGCCTATGTCGGGCAGGACGTTTTCCTGTTTCACGGGACGATCCGCGACAACATCGCGTGCGGACGTGACGGCGCGACCGAAGAGGAAATCGTCGCCGCCGCCAAGGCCGCCAATGCGCATGACTTCATCACGGCTTTCCCGAAAGGCTACGATACGCAGGCCGGCGAACAGGGCCTGCAGCTCTCCGGCGGCCAGCGCCAGCGCATTGCCGTGGCCCGCGCCCTGATCAAGGACGCAAAGCTCATTCTGCTGGATGAGGCCACCGCCGCCCTCGATTCCGAATCCGAACGCGCCGTGCAGGACGCCATCGCGCATCTGACGCAAGGCCGCACCACGATCGTGATCGCGCATCGCCTGCACACCGTGGCGCATGCCGACCGCATCTATGTCATCGAGAACGGCGTGGTCGCAGAGTCCGGCCGCCATGAGGATTTGCTGCGGAAGGGCGGGCGTTACGCCTCGTTCTACCGGCTGCAATTGCAGAGTGAAGAAGCGGATCAGGCTGTCGCCGCATCCGCGTGAGTCTTATTTGCAAGGGAAGAAGAACGTCTATGGCCAAATATGCGATTACCCCTCCCCCGCAGGCCGCGCTTGCGATTCAAGGCAGCGACGAGCTGTTCCCGGTGCGCCGCATCTGGTGCGTCGGACGCAACTACATCGAACACATCCGCGAGATGGGTCAGGATGAACGGGCAGCCCCGTTCTTTTTCGCCAAGCCGGCCGACGCCATCGTTCCGGACGGCAGCGTGGTGCCCTACCCGCTGCTGACCAACGACATGCATCACGAGGTCGAGCTGGTCGTCGCCCTGAAATCGGGCGGCATGAATATCAGCGCGGACAAGGCCAATGACTGCATCTGGGGCTACGGCGTCGGCATCGATCTCACCCGCCGCGA
>JAEWCJ010000010.1 GCA_023390695.1 Pseudomonadota bacterium
GCGGCGTGAGGCGCGCCCGGCCTTCCCCCCAACGGCGCCGGCAGTCGCGCGAAACTTCCCCGGCCCTGCGCCGTTCTCCCTCTGTCAATCACGCACACGGAGGTCACGATGTCAGGAGAACTGAACGGAAAACGCATTGCCATCCTCGCCACCAACGGTTTCGAGCAATGCGAGCTGGAAGTGCCGCGCGACTGGCTGAAGGAGGCCGGGGCGCTGGTGGTGGTGGTGTCGCCGGAACAGGGCGAGATCAAGGGCTGGGACAAGAAGGACTGGGGCCGGCCGGTGCCCGTCGACAGGCCGCTCTCCGCCGTGAAGGCCGCCGACTATGACGCCCTCGTGCTGCCCGGCGGGCAGATCAATCCCGACCTCCTGCGCGTCGACAAGACCGCGCTGGCGCTGATCAAGGACTTCTACAATTCCGGCAAGACCGTCGCGGCGATCTGCCACGCGCCCTGGCTGCTGATCGAGACCGGGCTCGCCCGTGGCAAGACGATGACCTCCTATCATTCGATCAAGACCGACGTGATCAATGCCGGCGCGCAATGGGAGGACAAGGAGGTGGTCACCGACAACGGTCTCGTCACCTCGCGCAATCCCGGCGATCTCGAGGCCTTCAGCAACAAGATCATCGAGGAGGTGCGGGAAGGGCTGCATCACCGGCAGGCGGCGTAGGACGTCGCAGGTGGAATCCGGCACCGCGGCCGGCCTCGCGCCGGCGCGGTGTCTGCGTGAAGAGGCCGCGCCCGGCCGGCACTTCTTCCGCCACAATTCACATGTGATAAAAGGGCGGGAACAGCCGAGGATTCTCAATGTCTTTCAGACCGCTCGCGATCGTGATCGCCACGCTGGCGCTGTGTGCGCCCGCCCAGGCCGCCAAATGCGGCGGCGATTTCAACGCCTTCATCGCCGAGATCTCGCGCGAGGCGCAAGGCCAGGGCGTGTCCCGCGAGGTGATCGCGCAGGCGCTCGGCGGGGTCACGCATGATCCCAACGTCATGGCCTTCGACCGCCGCCAGCGCGGCACCTTCCGCAAGACCTTCGAGGAATATGCGGCGACCCGCGTCGGCCCCGCCCGCATCAAGCGCGCCAAGGCGATGATGCAGCGCCACGCCGCCCTCTTGTCGCGCGTCGAGCAGCGCTTCGGCGTGCCGAAGGAACTGATCGTTGCGATCTGGACCATGGAGACCGACAACGGCGCCGACATGGGCAAGCTGCCGGTGGTGCGCACGCTGGCGACGCTGGCGCATGATTGCCGCCGCACCGAACTGTTCCAGCGCGAATTGCTCGCCGCCTTGCAGATCGTGCAGCGCGGCGACCTGCCGCTGAAGGAGATGGTCGGCGCCTATGCCGGCGAGATCGGGCAGACGCAGTTCCTGCCCTCGTCCTATCTGAAATACGGCGTCGATTTCGACGGCAACGGTCATGTCGATCTGCGCCGCTCGGTACCGGACGTGCTCGCCTCCACCGCCAACCTGCTGAAGGTGAATGGCTGGCAGCCGGGCCAGCCCTTCGGCATGGGCACGCGCAATTTCGAGGTGATGCGCGAGTGGAACCGCTCGGAGGTCTATCGCCGCACCCTGCATTATTTCGCCGAGCAACTGAGTAGCTGACGCGGAGCTGACGCGACCCCCGCGGCGTGCTGGGCCCCTGCAATCTTGGGTTGCATTTTATATCCTCTCCCCTAGAATGCGGCGCCAGGAATGGGGGGAGATATGAGGGCTCTGCTCGCCGTCCTTCTTTGCATTGTGGTGCTGGTGCCCGGCCGCGCCGCCGAGGTGTTGTCGCCGCCGGCCTTCGCCGAACATGTGGCGCGCGCCATCCGCGCGGCGCTGCCGTCCGTGGTGGTGACGGTCCGGGACAGCGAAGTGCTGGTCAAGGATCCCATCGGCGGCAAGGATGCGACGCTGACCCTCAAGAATGCCTATGCCGATTATGTGCAGGACCCCGCCCGGCTTGAGCCTCTGATCAAGTCGCACATCGCGGCGCTGCGGCAGGCCCGGAGCGCCCCGCGCCGGGTGGCGCAGCTCGAGGCCGGCGCCAGCAGCAAGGTTGACCGCACCCGCATCGTGCCCGTGATCAAGGACCGGCAATGGGTCGACGACAACGTGGCCGGCCTCAAGGCACGCGGCCTGCAGACCGGCTTTGTGTTCGACAAGCTCAACAAGGACCTGGTGGTGGTCTATGCCGAGGATGATCCGGCACGGACGCGCTATCTGATGGCCGGGGAAGACCTCGGCATTGCGCGCAAGGAGCTGAGGACGCTGGCGGTCGCCAATCTGCGGCGGCTGCTGCCGAAGATCGAAATGAGCCACGAGGATCACCTCACCCTGGTGTCGGCCGGAGGCGACTATGACGCCAGCCTGCTGCTGCTCGACGAGATATGGACGAGCGGGCAGATCAAGGTGGAGGGCGATGTCGTGGTGGCCATTCCGGCGCGCAATGTGCTGCTGGTCACCGGCTCTCAGGATCGGACCGGCCTGCGGAATCTGCGGACGCTGGTCGCGAAGGTTGCCGCCAACGGGTCGCATGGGCTGACCCGCACGCTGTTCGTATACCGCAATGGCGGCTTCAAGAAATTCGGCAGAAACTGACTGATGCCGCGGCGCTTTGAAACCTGCGATTGCCTCGCCGCGGGGCATGAGGCATGACATTCCCGTCCCGACCTTTGGAGCGGAAATGTCAGAGCATTCCATCACGACCAACGGCGCGCCGCGCGGCGATCTTACCGTGCGCATCAGCGCCATGCCGGCGGACACCAACGCCAATGGCGATATCTTCGGCGGCTGGGTGCTTTCGCGCATGGACCAGGCCGGCGGCATCGCCGGCGTCGAGCGGGCGCGCGGCCGCGTCGTCACCATTGCCGTCGAGGGGATGACTTTCATCCGGCCGGTCAAGGTCGGCGACGTGCTCGAGGTCTATACCGACATCGAAGGCATCGGCCGCACCTCGATGAAGATTCATATCGAGGCCTGGGTGCGCCGCTTCGAGACCCACCATCTGGAAAAGGTCACCGACGCCACCTTCACCTTCGTGGCCATCGACTAGGACGGCAGGCCGCGGCCGATTCCGAAGGACGAGGGCTAGGCTTCCCGCACTGCGATCCTGACTTGCTGACGATGCGCCGTTGCGCATCGTCTTGTTGCCGTGCGCCGCCTTCATTCTGATGATGGTTCGCGCCGCCAACCGCCGGCCAGGGAAATAGAGCTGTCTTACAGAGAATGAAAGCGA
>JAEWCJ010000082.1 GCA_023390695.1 Pseudomonadota bacterium
CGATCCGATGATCGCGAAGATGATCGCGCATGCGCCGACGCGCGAGGCGGCCCTGGACAAGCTTGCCCGCGCGCTCGACCGCACGATCGTGGTCGGACCGCGCACCAATGTCGGATTGCTGGCCGCCTTGTGCCGGGCGCGGGATTTCAGAGGCGGCAGTTTCGATACCGGCTTCGTCGACCGCAACCTCGCAGTCCTGACAGGGCAGTCGCAGGCGACCGATGCCGCGGCCGCCGCTTTTGGCGCGCGGCACCTGTTCGAACGCGACCGTCAGCGGCTCGCCAAACGGCGCGGGGCCGAGGCGCCGGCCTCGCCGTGGGATATCGCGGACGCCTTCCAGTTGTCAGGATCGCGCGTAACCGCCATTCCGCTGATGGTGAATGGCCGGCCCGCCGAGGCCCTTCTTGTCTTCGGCGCCGGCGGCGTGACAATAACCGTCGATGGCGCGGCGCCGGATCCGAATGCCACGGCGATCGAGACCGGCGACGCGGTGTATGTCCTGCGGCAGGGACGGCAGACGATTGTCCGTCTGCGCGATGCGGAAGCCGCGGAATCCGGCGCCGCGGAGCAGGGCGGAATCGTCAGGGCTCCCATGCACGGCAAGGTGCTGGCGCTGCTGGTCGCGGCCGGGGCAAGTGTGGTGCGGGGCCAGCCGGTCGCCATCATCGAAGCGATGAAGATGGAGCACACCCTGACGGCATCCGCCGACGGCATTATATCCGAGATCCGGGTCGTGGCCGGCGCCCAGGTGGCGGAGGGCGCGGCCGTCGCGGTGATCGCTACCGGTGCGGATGAAAAGACGAGCGAAGAGTGACGGGTACGAATAAGGCGATGCCGCTGCATCTCATCAAGCTGTGTGTGGGCTGCGACTCGGTCGAGGACCTGCAGGACTGGATCAAGCAGAAGCTGAAGGAGCGCAAGCAGCGCGGCCAGAAGCCCGAGCACATCCACACCACCCGCATGGTGCCCAAGCGTGCCGAGGAAATTCTCGCCGGCGGTTCGCTCTATTGGGTGATCAAGGGCGAGGTGATGTGCCGCGAACGCATCCTCGATATCCGCCCCTTCGTCGACAGCAACGGCATCGGCCGCTGTCACATCGTCATGGACGGCAAGGTGAAGCTGGTGCGGCCGCGGCCGTGGCGCGCCTTCCAGGGCTGGCGCTATATCACCGACAAGGACGCGCCGGGCGATCTCGACCGCGCCGCGCCCGGCGCCGCCGCGATGCCGGAAACCCTGCGGCGGGAATTGCGGGAACTCGGCCTGCTCTGACAAAGAACACGCGGAAACAAGCGACGGGGATTGGAAACAATGATCATTTCAGGCCAGGAGGATGTCACCAGTGCGGTGCTGGAGGCGTTCGAGAAGACGCCCGACCCGCGCTTGCGCGAAATCCTGACGTCTTTCATCCGCCATCTGCACGGCTTTGCGCGGGAAGTGCGGCTGACCGAGGAAGAATTTCATCAGGCCTGCAACATCATCGTGCGCATGGGCCAGGCCTCGAACGCCTCGCACAACGAAGTCGTGCTGATGGCCGGCTCGCTCGGTCTGTCGCCGCTGATCTGCCTGCTCAACAACGGCAACAAGGGCCAGACGGAAACCTCCGCGTCCATGCTGGGACCGTTCTGGCGCCTCAATTCACCGCGCACGGAGAATGGCGGGTCGATCGTGCGCTCGCCGACGCCGGGGCCGGAATTGTTCGTCACCGGGCGGGTGCTGGACGGCGAGGGCCAGCCGATCGTCGGCGCCGAGATCGACGTCTGGCATTCCTCGCCGGAGGGATTCTACGAGAACCAGGAGGACAGCCAGGCCGATATGAATTTGCGCGGCAAGTTCACCAGCGAGGCCGACGGCTCGTTTGGATTTCGCAGCGTGAAGCCCGCCGGCTATCCGATTCCGATCGACGGCCCGGTCGGCGATCTCATCCGCGCCGTGCGGCGTCCGCATCATTATCGCCCGGCGCATCTGCATTTCCTGATCTACAAGCCCGGCTTCAAGACGCTGATCTCGCAGATCTACGCCAATGATGACGACCGGCTGGAATCCGATGTGCAGTTCGGTGTCACCAAGGCGCTGATCGGCGATTTTGTCCGGCACGATGACGCGGGCCCCGCGCCGGGCGTGACCGCGCCCTGGTATTCGCTCGATTACACCTTCGTTATGGAGCCGGGCGAGGCGAAGCTGCCGCGCGCGCCGATCGAATAGTGCGCAATCAGCAAACGCGGGAACCGGTTCTGCGCCCGATTGCGCGCCGGTTGTACAGATTCATACGCCGAGATGTTTCACACGCCGATATTGTCGATCAGCCGCGTGTTCCCGAGCCGCGCGGCGACGAGCAGGCGCAGCGGACCCTGTTTCGCAGAGGTTGCCGGTTCCAGCGTGTCGGCATTGCGCGCTTCCAGGTAGTCGAGCACGAAGCCCTCGGTGGCCAGATACAGGCCGCCATCGGCCAGCACGCGATGGAGCGGCAGGCCCTGCCGGATCTTGGCCGCGCAATCCTTCAGGGCGCGATGCAGGGCCGGCGCCTTTTGCCGCTCCTCGGGCGAGAGATAGACGTTGCGGGAAGACAAGGCGAGGCCGTCGGGTTCGCGCATCGTCGGCACGCCGATGATCTGCACCGGCAGATCGAGGTCGGCGGCCATGCGGGTGACGACCTTGAGCTGCTGATAGTCCTTCTCCCCGAAAAACGCGAAATCGGGATTCACCTGGATCAGGAGTTTGCTGACCACGGTCGCAACGCCGCCGAAGAAATGCGGCCGGAAGGCATCCTCGAGACCGGCATAAGCCGGCCCGCCGGGCGCGACGCGCGTGGAAAAACCTTCCGGATACATGACCGCGGCGTCCGGCGCCCAGACGGCATCGACCTTCAGCCGCCGCAGCTTGGCGAGATCGGTATCCATCGTGCGCGGATAGCTGGCGAAGTCCTCTGTGGGAGCGAATTGCGCCGGATTGACGAAGATGGAAACGATGATTCGGCCGGCTTTTTTCTGGGCGGCCTCGACCAGGGCGATGTGGCCGTCATGCAGCGCGCCCATGGTCGGAACCAGCGCGATCTTGTCGCCGGCCTTGCGATAGGTGGCGACCGCCTTGCGCAGTCCTGCAATCGTCTGAATGACGCGCGGTGTGCGAGCCATGTATTCCCGTCCTTACGTCCACATCCCAGCGAGAGGCGGACACTATCAAAGCCGTTGCAGCGCTGCCACGTCACTACACGATGCGCGGCATTTGACGTCACGCTCGCTTGCGCAATCCCCAGCGCAATGCGGACGATGACACCGCGCGGCGGTGGCGCCGGTCCAGTCTGGCCGCTGAACGCACAAATCCACAAGCGGCGCCGGGGGCGGGCTGCTATGGATGCGCCGCGTCCCCGGCTCGCCGCCGGATCCCCACGGCTTGCCCGATAACGGGAACCCGCTCCCGACAGCTTTGTCGCGCCCCCATTGCGTCCGGCCCGCCCGATTGCGACTTATAGGGCCAAACAGACTCAATGCGGAGGCGGATGCGAGATGGCCAAATCCCGTTCTGATGCTCCGGCGCCCGTTCAGGGCCGGGAGAAGCCCGCCCCGGCGTCCTCCCGCTCGGACATCGATGCTTTTCTGGCGCAGGTCAAAGAGCTGGCGCCGGCCGTCGCACCCGGCGGCCGCGGCCGGCTGATCTTCGCGCTCGACGCCACCATGAGCCGCCAGCCGACCTGGGACAGTGCCTGCCATCTGCAGGCGGAGATGTTCCGGGAAGCGGCTGCCATCGGCGGGCTGGATGTGCAGCTCGTCTATTACCGGGGGCTCGCCGAATGCCGCTCCTCGCCATGGGTGTCGCAGCCGGAACGGCTGGCGTCGCTGATGGAAAAGATCGATTGCCGCGGCGGCCACACACAGATCCGCCGCATCCTTGGTCATGCGCGGCGGGAAGGCGAGGGCCGCAAGGTGCAGGCGGTGGTGTTTGTCGGGGACGCGATGGAAGAGCCGATCGACGATCTGTGCGCGGCGGCCGGCGAACTCGGTTTGCTGGGGGTGCCGGTCTTCATGTTCCAGGAAGGCTCCGAACCTGTCGCCGAGCGCGCCTTCCGCGAAATCGCCCGGCTCAGCCGCGGCGCCTATTGCCGGTTCGCGCCGGGGGCCGCGCATGAGCTGGCGGAACTGTTGCGGGCGGCCGCGGCTTATGCCGCCGGCGGAATGAAGGCGCTGGCGGATCTGTCGGCGCGCAGGAATGCCGGCGCGCAATTGCTGCTGCGGCAGATGAGCTGATTCATGCCCACATTAATCTTCGGACTGCTCATTCTGGTTCTGGGTCTGTGGGCGCTGCGTGCCTTCACCAAGACCGATCCCAAGCGGCTGGTGCCGATCATGCGCACCAGCGGCGGCATCGGCGCGCTTGCGGGCGCCGCCTTTCTGGCGGCGCGCGGACAATTCGCACTGGCGGTACCGCTGGGCTATGCGGGCTTGAGC
>JAEWCJ010000085.1 GCA_023390695.1 Pseudomonadota bacterium
GTTCAACCCGGTGGTCTATCTGGTCTCCGGCTTCCGCTGGGCCTTTTTCGAGATCGCCAATGTCGGGGTCGGGATCAGCCTCGGCATGACCCTTGGCTTTCTCGCCGCCTGCATGGTCGCGGTCTGGTGGATTTTCAAAACCGGGTATCGGCTCAAGAATTAGTCCAGGTCGAATTGGTCCAAGGAACTCATCTGGTCGAACTCATCTGGCGAACTCGTCCGGGTCGCGGGCCCGGAGAAGCCGCCGCCGGTGCTGGCCCGGGCGCACGATTGCTTCGGTCCTAGGCGCGTCGGCCGCAGCGCTGCTGCGCAAAGCCGCCAGTGTCAGGCCTGATGGCGGGCGGGGGCGGCGTCATCTTGGCAGTCGTCACGCCGCCGGTGTCGTGCTTTAACGCGACACGGTCTGCGGGTTGTGGCTGGCGGCCCATCGTGACACCATCCTCCGGTCGCCGGCCCATTCGTCCCCCCCGAGTCCTTTTCTTCCGAGCTATGCCCCGTAAAGTCGTTCTTTCCAGGATCGCCGAAGACAAGCTGCTTCAGCTTCGCCTGAAGGACCTCAAGGTCAGCCTCGACGGCACCTGGGTGAAGCACTGCCTCGACGACCTCTACGAGGAGCTCGACCAGCGGGGGCTGACGATCCGGCCGCATGTCTGGCTGTCCAACGAATGGTTCAGCCCCACCAACTCGCCGGGTATCGCCATCCCTTTTTATCTGGTGCATCCGCGGCTGATGCGGCTGGAGAAGAAGCAGATCCTCGATGTCGAGGGCGGCACGACCTGGGAATGCATGCAGATCCTCCGCCACGAGATGGGGCATGTGGTGCAGAACGCCTATCAGTTGCATCGCCGCCGCCGCTGGCAGAGACTCTTCGGCCGCTCCTCGCAGCGCTACCCGACGCATTACCGGCCCAATCCCGCGAGCAAGAATTTCGTCCAGCATCTGCGGCTCTGGTATGCGCAAAGCCATCCCGACGAGGATTTCGCCGAGACCTTCGCGGTCTGGCTGAAGCCGCGCTCGGACTGGCGCAAGCGCTACGCCGGCTGGGGCGCGCTGAAGAAGCTCGAATATGTCGACGAACTGATGGCGGAGATTGCCGAGCAGAAGCCGGTGCTGAGGACGCGCCACATCGTCGATCCGCTCAGCAGGCTGACCGACACGCTGGAAAAACATTACGAAAAGAAAAAAGCTCTCTACGCGGTGAAGACGCCGAAGACTTATGATCGCGAACTGCACCGTATTTTTTCCGCCGATCCGCGGCATCACCGCTCGCTCGCCGCGTCTGCCTTCATCCGCCGGCACCGCGCGCAGATTCGTGAAATCGTGTCCCGCTGGACCGGCGAATATCAGCTCACCATCGACTCGGTTCTTGATAATATGATGGATCGCTGCCGCGAGCTGAATTTGCGGGCGGTCGGCCCGGACCGGCGGCTGAAAGAAGATTTTACCGTGTTGTTAACGGCCAAGACGGTACATTCCCTCTATGGTCGCGCGCGGAGGCAGTGGTTTGCATTATGAAAAAGCTTCGGGTTCTGGTGCTCTTGCACCCGGAGCAGGAGCCGCCGACGTCTCCCAAGGGCTTTAGCGAGCAGGAGGCGCTGGCCTGGAAAACCGGCTACGATGTCGTCAAGACGTTGCGCGCCACCGGCCACGAGGTGCGCGTTCTCGGCGTGCAGGATGAATTGCGTCCGATCCGTAACGAGATCGAGAGCTTCAAGCCCGACGTCGTCTTCAATCTGCTTGAGGAATTTCACGGCGAGACCGCTTACGACCAGAATGTCGTGAGCTATCTCGAGCTCGTGCGCATTCCCTATACCGGCTGCAATCCGCGCGGCATGATGCTGGCGCGCGGCAAGGATCTGTCGAAGAAGCTTCTGTCCTATCACCGCATTCCGGTGCCAGCCTTCGCCGTGTTTCCGCTCCGCCGCAAGGTGAGGCGCCCGACGCGCCTGCAGTTTCCGCTCATCGTGAAGACGCTCAGCGAGGATGCCTCCCTCGGCATCGCGCAGAAGTCCATCGTCGACAGCGACGAGAAGCTCGCCGAGCGCGTCGCCTTCATCCACGAGCGCATCGGCACGCCGGCCATCGTCGAGCAATATATCGAGGGCCGCGAGCTTTACGTTGGCGTGCTCGGCAATGAGCGGCTGCGGGTATTGCCGGTCTGGGAACTGGAATTTGGTGCGGGGATCAAGCGGATTGCCACCGAGAAAGTGAAGTTCGACGTCAAGTATCAGGAGCAGCGCGGCATCTGGCAGACGGCGGCGCTCGATCTGCCGGACGAACTCGTCAAGCGCATCAACAATCTGACGCGGCGCATCTGTCATACGCTGGAACTGGACGGTTATGCGCGCATCGATTTCCGCCTGTCCTCCGAAGGGGTGCCGTATTTCCTCGAAGCCAATCCCAACCCGGACATTTCCCGTCACGAGACGTTTTCGGAGGCGGCGGTCTATGACGGGATGACCTATTCGGGGATGCTTAACAGGATCCTTGCGCTCGGTCTGAGCCGCGCGCGCGCCAAGGGCATCATCTAGTCAGGAGCATCGTCCGATCGGCATCGTCCCGTCGGCGCTGGTCGTCAGCTCTTGCCGTAAACCGGCACCACGGCGCCGCGCGTCGCCCGGTTGTCCGGCGAGGCCAGAAATAGGATCGTCGCCGCGACCTCTTCCACCGTCGGCCATTTCGCGAAATCGGCCTTCGGCATCGCCGCGCGGTTGGCGGGTGTGTCCATGATCGAGGGCGCGACGGCGTTCACCAGGATGTTTCGTGCCACGACCTCTTCGGCCAGCGCTGCGGTCAGCGCGGCGACGCCCGCCTTGCTCACGGTGTAGGCGGTCATCCCCGCGCCTGTGCGCGGTTCGAGCGCGGGGCGCGCCGCGACATTGACGATGCGGCCGCCGCCCGTCATCGTCTTCACCGCCTCGCGCGAGCACAGAAACGCACTCACCAGATTCATGTCGATCTGCTGCATCAGATCGGTCCACGATGTTTCGGTGATCTTCCCCATCGCGAAGCCTCCGGCGAGATGGACCGACGCCCAGAGATCGGGAAGCGCGCCGTAAAGATTCGCCACCTGCGCCTCGTCGGCGAGATCGATGCCGGCATGCAGCGTCACGTTTGTGCTTGCCGCGTGCTCGAAATGCGGGCTTACGGTCTTGTCCCGGAACGGAACGTGGCAATGCGCGCCGGCTTGCAGCAGGGCGGCCACGACGGCGTTGCCGAGTGCACCGGTGCCGCCGGTCACGATGACGTGGCGATTGGAGAAGTCATGCATCTCTGTTGTCTCCACGCTTGCGCTCTTTTGCCTCTCTTCGCGAAGAGAGAAGGGAAATCACGCCCGTCCGCGTTTTGACCGCATCGGCTGCACCTGATGCGTGATCCAGTTCTGGATTTCCTTGGTCCGGTTGCGCATATCGAGGATCAGGTGATCGAGCGCATGCCGCCAGGCCAGCCACTTGATCGAGGGATCGCGGCCGATGGTATCGAGCTCGTGCGAATAGGCGACGAGATTGGACTCGTCCGGGAAAAAGCCTTCCGCGACCAGCGTCTTGCCATAGCGCCGCAAGGTCGCGGCAATGTCGTGCAGCGTATATTCCGGGTGATATTGCACGGCCCAGGCGACGCTGTCGCCATGCACGATCTCCACCGACTGCACGGCGGAAAAGGCGTTCGATGCCAGCACCCTGGTGCCGGGCGCGACCGATTCCACCTCGTCGAGATGCACGGTCACCGAATTGAACACCTCGTCCTTGCCGGCATACATCGGGTGTCCGCGGCCCGCCGCGGTCAGCCGGATGCGGCGGCCGAAGCCGATCTCTCGGCCCTTCGGGTTGCGGCGCACGCTGCCGCCGGCGGCCACGGTGAGCACCTGCAGCCCCCAGCAGCTTCCGAATATCGGGATGCCGGTTTTCAGCGCCGTGCGCGCCAGCGCGATCTGCGGATCGACATGCGGCCCGCCCTTGTAGACATGCAGGGCCGAGCCGGTGAGCACGACGCCGTCATAGCCCTCGATGCCGCCGGCATCCGGCAGCCTGGCGTCGGGATCGGCCGGATAGCAGATGTCGGTCACGACGCCCGGCCAGAGCTGCTGCAGCAGAGCGGCATAGCCGACGCTGGGAGCTTCGCCCCCGGCTGCCTTCAGCAGGGCGCGGTCATCGGCGGTGTTTCCTTCAACAACGAGCAGGCGGGGGGAGGGCATTGCGGGTCCGGCGGCGGGGTCAAAATGCGGCTGGGAGTGTCATATAGTCGTTTGTGGTGAAGATGCGAATAACGGTATCGGAATGACGCGCTTGTGAGGCACGATCAAGGCACGCATGGTGGCGGCAGCGGGAATCACCAGGACGCGCCGACCAGACGCCAGCAATGACAGAGCCGGACCAGCCGCAATACGACCTGGCCATTATCGGCGGCGGGATCAACGGCGCCGGCATCGCCCGGGATGCCGCCGGCCGCGGCCTGAAGGTGCTGCTGGTCGAGCAGGGCGACCTCGCTTCGGGCACCTCGTCGGCCTCCACCAAGCTGATCCATGGCGGCCTGCGTTATCTCGAACAGGGCGCCTTCCGGCTGGTGCGCGAAGCGCTGATCGAACGCGAGTTGCTGTGGCGGCTGGCGCCGCACATCATCCGGCCCTTGCGCTTCACCTTGCCGCCGCAGCCGGGCGGCCGCTCGCCGCTGCTGCTACGCCTGGGCCTGTTCGTCTACGACCATCTCGGTGGGCGCAAAAAGCTGCCCGCCACCCGCACGCTGGATCTCACCCGCGATGTCGTGGGCCAGCCGCTGAAGCGGCGCTACCGGTTTGCATTTCAATATTCCGATTGCTGGGTGGACGATGCACGGCTCGTGGTCCTGAACGCGCTGGATGCCGCCGAACGCGGCGCGGTGATCCGCACCCGGACCGAATGCGTGCATGCCGAGCGCGGCGCGGCGTGGCGTCTGGAGCTGACATCGCGCGGCAGGCGCGAAGCCGTCACCGCACGTGCGCTGGTCAATGCGTCAGGCCCGTGGGTCGGCACCGTGATGGAAAACGTGCTGCGTTTGCCTGAGGCGGCGCATGCGCGGCTGGTCAAGGGCAGTCATATCGTCGTGCGCAAATTGTTCGATCACGACGGCGCCTATATTTTCCAGAACAGCGACGGCCGCATCGTCTTCGCGTTGCCCTATGAGAATGACTTCACGCTGATCGGCACGACCGACGAGGATTTCCGCGGCGACCCCTCGCGCGTTGCGCCGAGCCCGGCGGAGATCGGCTATCTCTGCAAGCTGGCGACCGACTATTTCCGCGCGACGGTCGGCCCCGCCGATGTGATCTGGTCCTTTGCCGGCGTGCGCTCTCTCTATGATGACGGCTCGGCGAAGGCGAAGGACACGACGCGCGATTATCATCTCGAACTCGACGGCGATCTGCACCGCGCGCCGCTGCTCACGATCTATGGCGGCAAGATCACGACCTATCGGCGTCTGGCCGAGGCCGCGCTCGGACACCTGGCGCATGTCTTCGACATGCCGCCGGCCTGGACCGCGACGGCGCCCTTGCCGGGCGGTGATTTTGCCGTCGATGCGGTGGAGGCGAGGATCGCGCAGGCGCGCCGCACCTGGCCGTTCCTGACGCAGGATCATGCGCGGCGGCTCGTGCATGCCTATGGCACGCGCATCGACCGCGTCCTCGGGGAGGCCGGAACGCCGAACGATCTCGGCGTGTGGTTCGGCGCCGATCTGACCGAACGGGAAGTCCGCTATCTGATGACGCAGGAATGGGCCGTGGAGGCCGACGACATTCTCTGGCGGCGCGGCAAGTTCGGGTTGCGGCTCAGCGCCGATCAGTGCGCGGCGCTGGCGCGGTTCATGGCCGATGCCCGCGCCGCCGACGCGGCGGAATGACCGGCGCTGCCGGCCGGCAACCGCCGGTTAACCGCTCCTGCAGGTCATTTGTGACGGCAAAGTAAACGAACAATTTTAGCGATCGCCGACACGCTGCAGTAATGGGGCAAGGTTTTTATAAACCCGTCTCAAATTGTGGTGACGGGACGGTCATGGCTTCGTGGAATTCCAAGGATATCGATGCGCTGGTGAAAACCACCCGGGTGCTGGTGGTGGATGACGATCATTACATGCGCAAATTGCTGCGCAGCCTGCTGCTCTCGAACGGCATCAAGGAGATCCACGAGGCGCAGAGCGGCTCCACCGGGCTGGACGCGATCTGCGCCTTCAATCCCGACGTCGTGCTCCTGAGCTGGGACATGCCGGACGACGGCGGCGCCGAATTCATGCGCCGCGTGCGCTCGCCGGAAACCTTCCCGGTGCCGCACGTGCCGGTGGTCATGCTGACCAGCAATCACAGCCGCGAAACCGTGATGAGTGCGGTCCGCCGCGGTGTGAACGAGTTCCTGTGCAAGCCGGTCTCCGCCAAGGCGCTGTATGAGCGCATCCTGTCGATCCGCGCCAAGCCGCGCCCGATGGTCCGCAAGGGCGACTATTACGGGCCGGAACCGCGCAAGATGATGGCGGCGCCCAAGTCTCGGGTGCCCGCGCCGCAGGCCGCCCGCATCGCCTGAGCGTCTCAACGATCTCCAATTCGCTTGAGTTGTCCGCAGCAGCCGCGCGCGACCGGCAAAGGCGGGTACCGGTTTCGCGCGCGAACTTGTTAAGTCTGCGCGTGATCCTGAGTGAAGTGATTCCACTCCGCCGGATCATGCGCTAGCGTGGCGCCGCATCGGATGGCGGCCGCCATCCGGCCAATTCGGGGATGGTGCGAGCGATGATGGGGAATGACGGCGCGGGCATGGCCGGCGGTTCTGGGCCATCCAGCAAGGGGCCGCTGGTCCGGTTCGAGCGGGTGACCAAGCGTTACGGCGGCGTCGAGGCGGTGCGCGATCTGTCGCTCGATATCGCGCCGGGAGAATTCTTCGCGCTGCTCGGCCCGTCCGGCTGCGGCAAGTCCACCTTGCTGCGGATGCTGGCCGGCTTCGAGACTCCGGACGACGGCCGTATCCTGCTCGACGGCGCGGACATCGTCGGCACGCCGCCGCATCTGCGGCCGGTCAACATGATGTTCCAGAGCTACGCGCTGTTCCCGCATCTCACCGTCGCCGGCAATATTGCCTTCGGCCTGAAGCAGGAGCATCTGCCCAAATCCGAGATCGAGCAGCGCGTCGCCGCCATGCTGACGCTGGTGCAACTCGACAAGCTCGCAGGCCGCAAGCCGCACCAGCTTTCCGGCGGCCAGCGCCAGCGCGTTGCGCTCGCCCGCGCGCTGGTGAAGCGGCCGAAAGTCTTCCTGCTCGACGAGCCGCTGGCCGCCCTCGACAAGAAGCTGCGCACCGAGACGCAATTCGAACTGATGGGCCTGCAGGAGAAGCTCGGTCTGTCCTTCATCATCGTCACCCACGATCAGGAGGAGGCGATGACCATGGCCGACCGCATCGGCGTCATGTCGCAAGGGCGGCTCGCGCAGGTCGGCACCCCCGCCGAGATGTACGAGCAGCCGGCGACACGCTGGGTGGCGGAATTCATCGGCGATGTGAACCTGCTGGAAGGCAAGGTGGCCGAGGCCGCGGGCGATCAGGTCGGCGTCGCCACAAGCGCCGGTACGCTGTCGGCCACCAGTCCGGCCGCGGTGACGCCCGGCCAGAGCGTCGCGGTCGCCATCCGCCCGGAGAAGTTCCGCATCGCCACCGACCGGCCGGCGGATGCCGGCGGCAACTGCCTTGCCGGCGAGGTCATGGATATCGGCTATCTCGGCGACATGTCGCTCTACAAGGTCAAGCTCGACAGCGGCGTCATGGTGAAAGCAGCGAGCGTCAATGTCACGCGCCTCCTGCGCCGGCCGATCGGCTGGAACCAGCGTGTCTGGCTCACCGT
>JAEWCJ010000013.1 GCA_023390695.1 Pseudomonadota bacterium
ACTGGATACCCCGCCTTCGCGGGGCATGACAAAAATATGTGCTTCCGGAACTAGCGTACCCCCGCCGTTGCCGCCAGAATCTGCCGGTCCGCGGTCGGCAGATCGAAGCGCGGTTCCACCCCGAGCAGGGGCGCGATCCGGGTCACCACCTTGCCGGCCGTGGGCGCCGCATTCCAGCCGGAGGTGGCATAGCCATGCGTTTCCGGCAGCGGCTGCGGTTCGTCCAGGATGATGGTGACAAGGTATTTCGGCTGATCGGAGGGGAACACGGCCATGAAGGTGGTCAGCAGCTTGGTCTTGGAATAGCGGCCATTGACGACCTTTTCCGCGGTTCCGGTCTTGCCGCCGACATAATAGCCGGGGATGTCGACCCGCTTCGCCGATCCCTTTTCCGCGTTCAGCCGCATCAGATAACGCATGCGCTCGCTGGTCTCGGGCTTGATCACCTGTTTCGCGAGCGTCTCTGCCTCCGCCTGCGAGCGCTTGAGGAAGGTCGGCGGAATAAGCTTGCCGCCGTTCATCAACGCGCCGACCCCCATCACCGCCTGCAACGGCGCGACCGCCATGCCGTGCCCGAAGGCGATGGTCACCGTGTTCAGTTCGCCCCAGCGCTTGGGCACCAGCGGCTCGGCGCTTTCGGGAATTTCCGTGCGCAGCCGGTCGAGCTGCCCCATCTTCTTGAGGAACGCCTTGTGATGATCGACGCCGAGCGTCAGCGCCATGCGGGCGGTGCCGATTTTCGACGAATAGGTGAACACCTCCGGCATCGTCAGGACACGCTTCTGGCCGCGATAGTCGTTGATGGCGAACTTGCCGTAACGCAGCGGATGCCGCGCATCGAACGACGAGCCCAGCGTCATCTTCCCGGAATCGAGCGCCATCGCGACGGTGAGCGCCTTGAAGGTCGATCCCATCTCGAACACGCCGGTGGTCAGACGGTTGAGGCGGGTCTTGTCGAGCGCCTGGCGCGGATCGTTGGGATCGTAATCGGGCAGCGACACCATGGCGACGATCTCGCCGGTGCGCACGTCGGTGACAAGGCCGGACGCAGCGATCGCCTTGAACTTGTCCTTCGCCGCGGAAAGTTCGGAGCGCAGCACATGCTGCACGCGCAGATCGACGGCGAGTTCGACCGGCTTCTGCTGGCGGTCGGTGGCAAAGCCTAGGCTATGCAGATCGGCGAGACCGCGGCTGTCCAGCCATTTCTCGATGCCCGCGATCCCCTGGTTGTCGATATTGACGTGTCCCAGGAGATGCGACACCTCCGGACCGTTCGGATAGACGCGCTTGTTTTCGGCGAGGAAGCCGATGCCGGGAATGCCGAGCTTGTGGATCTGTTTCTGCTGCTCGGGCGTGATTTCCCGCTTCAGCCAGACAAAGCCCCGGTTGGAGGACAGCCGTTCCCGCACTTCCCTGGAATCGAGATCGGGCAAGGTCGCGGTCAGCAATTCCACCGCCTCGTCGACATCGATGATGCGGCGCGGCTCGCCGAACAGCGACGGCAGGCGCACGTCGGTGGCGAGCACAGCGCCGGTGCGGTCGAGAATATCCGGGCGCGCGGTGGCGACGACATCGCCGCCGCTGGAGCGCCGGGTGGCATGGCCGTCCGAGGAAATGCCGTAGAGCACCAGCCGGCCGGCGATCACCGCGTAGATCAGCGCAAAACCGACAATGGCGAGCCCCACCCGCGCCCTCGCCTTGGCGGCGCGATCCACATTGCGCCCGTACAGCAGGCGGTCGAGCAGCCGCTCCTTGGGCGTCTTTCCTGCATCCGCCGTCGCGGCACGATCTGGTCCGGCCTTGCTCATCGGGCATCCTGCGGATTGCCGACGCTGGCGGTCGGAATGTCGGTTTCTTCGATGATGGCGCCGATCGGATCGGGATCCTCGACTGCCGGCGGCTTCGGCCGCTCCGGCAGATTGTCGAGACTCGAAATCTGCTGGGCGTCGATCTGCTGCAGCGGCAGATGGCGCTGCGCCAGCCCCTCGATGCGCCGCGGCGTTTCCAGTTTCGCCCATTCGGCGCGCAGGGCCGCAATCGCCTCGCGTTCGCGGCGGATCTCGCCACGCATCTTCGCAAGCCGTTCGGCGTCGAGCGTCGCCTGGAACTTGATCTCGTAGACATAGGCCGCCGCGGCGACCAGCCCGATGATGACGAGGAGATTCAGAATACGCATGTCACCAGCCTCGCATCACGTCGGAGAGCGACGGCAAACGCGGCAGCAGATCGTCGAACGCTCCGTCGCGCGCGGGTGCCGCCGTGCGTTCGGCGGCGCGCAGCTTGGCCGAGCGGGCGCGCGGATTGCTTTCGATTTCCGCCGCATCGGGGATGACCGGCTTTCTGGTGACCAGCGTGAATGTCGGCGCCGGTCCGCGCGCTTCCGGCTGATGCCGCGAGCCCTGCACCTGCTTGCTGCGCTCGGCAAGAAAGGATTTCACGATGCGGTCTTCCAGCGAATGGAACGATACCACCGCCAGCCGCCCGCCCGGCTTGAGAATGCGTTCGGCGGCGGCCAGCGCTTCGCAGAGTTCCTGCAATTCCTCGTTCACGAAAATGCGCAGCGCCTGGAAAGTGCGCGTCGCCGGATGAATGGCGCCGGGCTTGGATCGCACCACCCGCGCCACGAGATCCGCGAGGGCGCGGGTCGTGGTGATGACGGCCTTGCCGCGTTCGGCCACGACGGCACGGGCGATGGCGCGCGACTGCCGCTCTTCGCCGAGCTGGTAGATGATATTGGCGAGATCGCGCTCGGCCACCTGTGCGACCACGTCGGCCGCGCTCGGACCCTGCCGGCTCATGCGCATGTCGAGCGGACCATCGAGGCGGAAGGAAAAGCCGCGCTCCGCCTCATCGAGCTGCATCGACGACACGCCGACATCGAGAACGATGCCGTCGACGGCGGCGACACCGGTGCCGCGCGCCACTTCGTCGAGCGCCGAGAAGCGATCCTCGATCAGGGTCAGCCGCCCCTGCGCGCTTTCGACAAGATCGGCGCCGCGCGCAATCGCGCTCTGGTCGCGATCGATGCCGATGACCTTGCAATCGGCGGACGCCAGAACGAGCCGCGTATAGCCGCCCGCTCCGAATGTACCGTCGATATAGACGCCGCCGTCTTTCACATCGAGCGCGGCGACCGCCTGGGGACCCAGCACGGGAATGTGGCGGGCCAGTCCGCCAGCGACCGCGGATTCCCCGCCGTCGCGGCCCGTCATCATTCCCGTGCTCCTTGCGGTTTCACCGCCGCCCCCTGCGCGCCCAGCTTCTTTCTCAGTTCGCGCATCTTTCCGGTGGCCGTGGAAAGCTGCGCCGAGAAACGATCGGGCGCCCAGATCTGGAATTTGTGGCCAAGCCCCACGAACGCGACCGCGTCCATGATGCCGGCATGATCCTTCAACGACTCGGTGAGCGTCACCCGCCCTTCCGCGTCCATCTTCAATGTCTCGCTGGTCCCGTAGAGCGCGGTGGCGAAATGCTCGCGCTCCTCTGAGAACGGCGGGTAGCTCGCGATCAGTTGCTCGATCTCGCTCAGGAGCGCCTGGCCGCCGGCCTCGATCGCCGGCCGGTCGAGCGAGGGGCAGCAATAGAGGCCCTCGAGCGGCTCGCGCGCCAGCACCGCCCGGAAAGACGCGGGAACCGACACCCGCCCCTTCGAGTCCAGACGCAAAATGAAATGAGAGACGAACCGGTCCATCTCGCCCGCCGTACCGGTATGGGACAATATGGGCTACCATGGGAAAAACTGGGCGTCAATGGAACTACGCCCTGTTCCCGGCATGGGCCGTGCGGGCTGCTTGCCCGCCATTAAGGATGGTTAAGATTAAAGAAACGTTGATCGTTCCACCGGGCGGGCGACCTCAAGCGAACGCGCCGGCCACCGCGCGGCGGGGAAAGAGTTCTTGCTCTGGCGTGTCGGATTCGCGCGCAAAGCGATTTCTGCGGAACGTGATTTCGATTCAGACGTTGGCCCTACATCGGTGCGTCGCGTTGCATTTTTCGACGCACGGCAAAGTCATTTCATCGGAATGCAAGGAGGCCGAAGCATGTTGAAAACTCTTATGGTGAGCACGGCGATTACCGGACTGATGATCGGAGCCTCTGCAGCGCAGACCGCACCGTCATCGCCGCCGCCGGACGCAACGCCTCCGGCTGCATCTGCACCGGCCGGCAACACGCAATTCATCAACTCGCAGGGCGGCGACCAGTGGCTGTCGTCGAATTTCATCGGCACTGACGTGATCGGGCCGGATGAATCGAAGATTGGCGACGTGCATGACGTGCTGTTTGAAAAGGACGGTAAGGTCGTAGCGTATGTTGTCGGTGTCGGCGGGTTCCTCGGTATCGGCAGCAAGAACGTGGCGCTTGCTCCGACATCCTTCCAGGTCATGGCCGGCAAGTCGCCTTCAGACACGAAGCTGAAGCTGAACATGACCAAGGATCAGCTGCAGCAGGCTGCAACATTCGAGACCTTGCGCGACAAGGAGGCCGCAGCCCGTCGCACGACGACCGGCTCCGGCGCCACCGGTTCGGGAATGCCCCCGCAGTCGCCGGCGCCAAGCGGCCGCTAAGTGGCGGAAGAGTGCAAGCAGCGTGAGTGGGAAGCGGGCCGGATGTTCTTGCCGGGCCGCTTTTTTTTTGCGCGCGGCGAGATTATGAAAACGGCCGCCACCACATGGTGAGCGCCGCCAATGCGACGACGGCGATCCCGGGCGCGATCAGATTCCGCCAATCGGCGCCGAACGGATTGTGGCGTCCGCAATAATAGCAGCGCTGGAATTTCTGCAGGATCAGATCGGACAGCGGCAACGACGTGCCGCAGGAGCGGCATTTGCCATGGCGATTGAGCTTGTACAGATCCGCGACGACAGACTCTCGCATGCGAAACTCCCGACGCCATGCATTCCACACGTGGATTGAACGGGATTTCGTTTGCGATGTTACGTGATGCGTTTTGAGAATTCCTTAACCGCGCCCTACCGCGTCGCCATTCGCATCGAAGAACGCAAACGGGTCCCGATATGAAACAAGGTTCGCTGTGCGTTCCCGAAGAACGAATCGGGGACCGGTTTTTCAGAACGAGTCGGACGTTAAGCGAAGGTTTCCATGCGCCGCCGCCAGCGCATTTTCAAAACAGCCGCACCGGGACATGCGCATCCGGCCACGGGCTTGGTGCGCTCTGCCGGAAAGATGGCGGGGCGCCCGGCGGTTTACGCCAAGCGCCCCTTCATCAAGATGTCAGCCTGCCTGTAAGCCGGGTTCTGTATGGCTCGCACCGCAAGCGATGCGAACGTGACGGCCATTCCTCTGCGACGCCGATTGCCCGGCGCCTGAAGCAACCTACCCGAACGGCTGGTCCGGACAGACCGGCGCGCGTCCGAAGACGAGCGCCACGCCGTTCCTATTCGGTTTTGCTCCCGGTGGGGTTTACCGTGCCGCCTGCGTTGCCGCAGACGCGGTGCGCTCTTACCGCACCGTTTCACCCTTGCCCTGAACCGATACGCAACGCGGTCAAGGCGGTCTGCTTTTCTGTGGCACTGTCCCTGGGTTCGATCCCCGCTTGCGCGGAGACTGGCCCGCCGGACGTTATCCGGCACCGTTTGTCCATGGAGCCCGGACTTTCCTCCCCGGCGCCCTTTCGAGCCCTGCCGGAGCGGCCGTCCGGCCGACTGACAGCATAGGAATGGGGAGCCGGCGCTCCCGCGTCAAGTATCGCTGAAGCCCTCGCCGAGAGCTTCGTCCGGCATGGTTTCCGGCTCCACCGCGGCCGGAGGCGAAGGTTTGGTCTCCAGCAGCGCGTGCAAGGTGATCAACGTGGACGAATCGAGCACGCCGTCGATGCGGCCGGGCCGGAAATGACGCTGGAAGGCGGCGACCACGGAACGGGTTTTCTCGTCGTAATAGCCGTCGGTCGGCAAGCCATAGCCGAAATGCGCCAGCGCCATCTGCAATTTTGCGATCGCCTCGCTGCGGTCGCCCATCTCGAAATTCGGGCTGTCCACGATCGGCGCCGGCTCGACCCAATGTCCGATCCCGGACTCGGCGAGCAGGCGCCAGGGAAATTTCTCGCCGGGATCCTGCTTACGGTCGGGCGCGATGTCGGAATGCGCCAGCACGCGGTCGGCAGGAACGTAATGACGCAACTGAATGGCGCGGCAAAGCGCGATCACCGCCACGATCTGCCGGCGCGGGAAATCCGGATAATCGTACTCGTGTCCCGGATTGTGAATCTCGATTCCGATCGAACAGGAATTGATGTCGGTCTCGCCGGCCCAGAAACTGTGCCCGGCGTGCCAGGCGCGGCGGCTTTCCGGCACCATCTGGATGATGCGCCCATCCTCGTGCACGAAATAATGCGCCGACACCCCGCTATCGGCCGCGCAGAGCC
>JAEWCJ010000027.1 GCA_023390695.1 Pseudomonadota bacterium
GAGCCAGACGGTGCCCACCAGGGTGCCGAGGGTGACGAGCAAGGTGATCGGCTTGTAGGCGATGACCTTGTCCAGCGTCCATTCATAGGCACGCAGCCAGGAATTGAACATCGCCTCGAAGGCGCGCAAAACGACGTTCTGTTTCTTTTCGTGTTCGTGCGGATCGTGCGCCTTGAGCATACGCGCGCACAGCATCGGCGTCAGCGTCAGCGAGACGAAGCCGGAAATCACGATCGCGATCGAGATGGTGACGGCGAATTCGCGGAACACGCGGCCGACCACGCCGCCCATCAGCAGCACCGGGATGAACACCGCGATCAGCGAGAGCGTGATGGATATGATGGTGAAGCCGATTTCGCGCGAGCCCTTGAGTGCGGCCTCGAACGGCCGCATCCCGCCCTCGATATGGCGGACGATATTTTCCAGCATGACGATGGCGTCGTCGACCACGAAGCCGACGCAGAGGGTCAGCGCCAGCAGCGTCATGTTGTTGATCGAATAGCCGAGCATATACATCACGGCGAAGGTGCCGACGATGGAGATCGGGACCGCCAGCGCCGGAATGACGGTCGCCGACAGTTTTCGCAGGAACAGGAAGATGACGAGCAGGACGAGAATGACGGCGATGGTCAGATGCCCCTGCACGTCCTTCACGGATTCGCGGACGGAGAGCGAGCGGTCCATCAGCATTTCGAGCTGAATGGCGGCCGGCACCGAGGCCCGCAGCGACGGCAGCTTCTCGCGCACCAGATCGACCACCGCCACGGTATTGGCGTCCGGCTGGCGCTGGATCGCCAAAACGATCGAGCGCTCCCCGTTGAACCAGCTCGCGACCTTGTTGTTCTCGACGCTGTCGACGACGCGCGCCACCTCGTTGAGCTTGATCGGCGCGCCGTTGCGCCAGGCCACGACCACATCGTTATATTCGTGCGCCTTGTTGAGCTGGCTCGGCGCCTGCAGGGTGATGTTCTGGGTCGGCCCCGACAGGGTGCCGACCGGCACGCTGGAATTGGTCTTGGCGACGGCAGCCTTGATGTCCTCGAGCGAAAGCCCGCGTGCCGCGGCCGCCTCGGGATCGACCTGGACGCGCACCGCAAATTTCTGCGCGCCGTAGACCAGCACCTGGGCGACACCCGGCAATTGCGAAATCTGCTGCGCCATGACGGTGTCGGCGTATTCATTCACCGTCGACAACGGCAGCGTGGCGGAGCGCACGGAAATGAACAAAACCGGGAAGTCGGACGGGTTCACCTTCCGGAAGCTCGGGGGCGTCGTCATTTCGGCGGGCAATCGCCGTTGCGCGATGGTCAGCGCCGTCTGCACGTCGAGGGAGGCCGCATCGATGTCACGGTTGAGATCGAACTGAATGGTGATGCGCGTCGTGCCGAGCGAGGACGACGATGTCATCGACGAGATGCCGGCAATGGTGGACATCTGCCGTTCGATCGGAGACGCGACCGAGGCCGCCATGGTCTCGGGGCTGGCGCCCGGCAATGTAGCGGTGACCTCGATGGTCGGGAAATCCACCCGCGGCAGCGCCGAGACCGGCAGCAGCCGATAAGCGAAGAAGCCAAATACGATAAACGACGCTGTGATCAGCGTCGTCATCACGGGGCGGCGGATACACGCTTCCGACAGATTCATGTCAGGCCCCGGCTGTCTTTGGCTTGCGCGGTGCGACCCGCGCACCGTCGATCAGCAGAAGCTGCCCGTCGGTCACGACGGTCTCGCCATCTTCCAGGCCCTTGCCGATCACGGACTGATTGTCGACCGTGCGGCTCACTTCGACCGGGCGCACTTGCGCAACCCCGTCCTTCACCACAAAGACGAAGGAGCCGGTCTGGCTGACCTGAATGGCCGTCGACGGCACGACAACCGATTTCTCCACCCGCAGCGTGACCTGCGTATTCACCAGCGTGCCCGGCCACAGCAACTCGTCCTGATTGGCCATGGTGGCACGCACCATCACCATGCCGGTCGAGGCATCGACCGTGTTCTCGATCATCGTGACCTGACCGCGGGATTGCCGGCTCTCGCCCGGCGCGGCCGCCTCCACCATCGCCGTCTCGGACGCCAGGGCCTTGCGCAGATCGGGCAGCGAGCGCTGCGGCACCGTGAAACTGACATAGACCGGCGCAATCTGATTGATGGTGGCGAGCGACGTGGTGTCGGCCGGCCGCACGAAATTGCCGACCTTCACATTGGCGGCGGAAATGCGTCCGGAAATCGGGGCGCGGATGGTGGTGAAGTCGAGCTGCACGCGCAGATTTTCCAGCGTGGCGCGGTTTGATTCGGCGGTGGCGCGGGAAATGTTGGCCTGGGTCTGCGCGTTGTTCAGCGTCACCACCGTTGTCGCATTTTTGGTGACCAGTTCCTTGTAACGCTCGACGTCGCGCTGGGCCTGTTCGTATTGCGCCTCGGCGCCCGCGATCACCGCTTCGACGCGTTTGATCTCGGCTTCGATCTGCCGGCCGTCGAGGGAGAAGAGGACGTCGCCGGCCTTCACCATGGCGCCGTCCTGGAAATGCACCTTGGTGATCACGCTTTCCAGCCGCGCCTTGATGGCGACGCTCGCAATCGGCGTGACCGTGCCGAGCGCGACGATGCGCACCGGGACGTCTTCCAGTTTTGCCGTGGTGACTTCAACCGGGATGACGCGAGGACCGCCCTGCTGGGCGGAGGCCCGTTCCGGACTCCACATATTGCGGGTGGCCACTGCGGCTACGGTTATTGCGGCCAGCCCGGCCACGGCCAAGAACCAAGTCCTTCTCGTCATCGCCTCATACCGGTCCGACGCTGGCCGGACCGTCTTTCCTTGTTATTTCCCCTGCACAGCTTTTTCGCGCTGCGGCATGCGAAACTAGCACATTTCCCTATAAAACTGCATTAAAAGCAGGAAAGGCTGGAGACCACCACCTCACGACAAATGCTCATGCAAATGCCGCGCCGATTTATTCCCGGAGGCGGCGGCATTTTTTCCACTTCGGCCCGATCGGACCCCATGCAATGCGGATCGCCACCTGGAACGTTAACTCCATCAAACAACGCATCGATAACCTTGTTGCGTGGCTGAGGGAGCGGCAGCCCGACATCGTCTGCCTGCAGGAGACCAAGACCACCGACGACACTTTCCCCCGGGAGCCGCTGGAGTCGATGGGCTACAACCTCGCCATCCACGGCCAGAAGACCTTCAACGGTGTCGCCATCCTGTCCAAATTCCCGTTCGACGAAGTGACCCCTCGCCTGCCCGGCGAGGACGGTGACGACCATGCCCGCTTTATCGAGGCCGTGATCTCGACCGCGCGCGGCGCGCTGCGCGTCGCCTCCATCTATCTGCCCAACGGCAACCCGGTGCACAGCGATAAATACCCTTACAAAATCAGATGGATGGAGCGGCTTTCCGATTACGCACGCGAGCGGCTTAAGCTCGAAGAAGACCTGATCCTCGCCGGCGACTACAACGTCATCCCCGCCGCCGAGGACGTCTACGACCCCAAGGGCTGGGCCGAGGACGCCCTGTTCCGTCCGCAGACCCGGGAGAAATTCCGCGAATTGCTCAACCTCGGGCTGACCGAGGCCGTGCGCGCTTCCAGCGATGAGCCCGGCCTCTACACCTTCTGGGACTATCAGGGCGGCTGCTGGCAGAAGAATTACGGCCTGCGCATCGACCACCTGCTGCTGTCACCGCGCGCCGCCGACCGTCTGCAGGCGGCAGGCATCGACAAGCATGTCCGCGCCTGGGAGAAGCCCTCGGACCATGTTCCGGTCTATGTGGATTTGAAGATCGATCCGGCGTGAGCTGCGGACGCCGCAGGCCTGCGCGTCAGTCGCGCTGGCTCTTCAGATAGCGCTCAAGATAAACCACGGCGAGCTGACGCTCGTCGTCGCTCGCCTGTTTGGAGGCGGCTTCGTGCATGTCGACGATCCACTTGTCCGCGGGACCGGTGGCGCTCTCGCGCGCCAGCGTCAGATACATCAGGCCGCGCGCCGCCTGGCGGGGGACCTTGTCGCCCTTGAAGAACAGATGGCCGAGCAGCGCTTGCGCGCTGTATTGGCCCTTGTTGGAGGCCAGCAGCAGCCAGCGGATCGCCTGCCGCGTATCCTTCGGCCCGCCGGTCCCGTCGAGATAAAGCCGCGCCAGATTGTATTGCGCGTCGGCATCGCGGAAATACGACGCGGCATAGGCGTACATTTCGCGCGCGCGGTCCGGGTCGGCTTTCACTGCCGTATTCGGAATGCCGTCGAGATAATAATGGCCGAGCTGCACGAAGGCATTGGCGACGAAGCGTGCCTGCGGCAGGTCCGGGCTGTCCTCCGCATGCGCGTCGGCAATGCGGCTGAAATACTGGAAGGCGCGCAGGTTGTTCTGCGGCACGCCCTCGCCCGCCGCATACATGCGCCCGAGCTTCCATTGCGCCAGCGCGTGCCCCTTCTCGGCGGCGTATTGCAATGAGGAAATGGCCTTGGCGTTCTCGCCGGCCTTCAGCGACTGCGCGCCGCTGACAAATGCATCGCGCGGCGTGATCGGCGGCTTCGCCGTTGGCGGCGTCGCCGTGCCGTCAAAGCCGAAGGCTGGGACTATTGAAAGTCCCAGCGCCAAAAATCCGACGCGCGAAGCATTACTGATCCGCATAGCACGTTTTCTCGGCCTTAGCGCCGGGATGGGTCACGGCTCCATTCACCGCCGGTCCAACCTGCTGCGCGTATTTCCAGATGTAGCCCGACCCGTATTCGGTCTCGCGCGGCTTCCATTCCGCCTTGCGCTTGCCGAGTTCTTCATCCGACAGCTTCACGTTCAGCGTGCCGTTCACCGCATCGAGCTCGATGATGTCGCCGTCACGCAGAAGGCCGATCGGACCGCCGACCGCGGCTTCCGGACCGACATGGCCGACGCAGAAACCGCGCGTGGCGCCCGAGAAGCGGCCGTCGGTGATGAGCGCGACCTTGTCACCCATGCCCTGGCCGTACAAGGCCGCCGTGGTCGACAGCATTTCGCGCATGCCGGGGCCACCCTTCGGTCCTTCATAACGAATGACCAGAACGTCGCCTTCCTTGTACTGCTTGTTCTTCACCGCCTCGAAGCAGGCTTCCTCGCCGTCGAAGCAGCGCGCAGGACCCGAGAACTTCTGGTTGGCAAGACCGGCGACTTTCACGATCGCACCTTCAGGAGCGAGGTTGCCCTTCAGGCCGACCACGCCGCCGGTTGGTGTCAGCGGTTGCGTTGCCGGGCGCACGACGTCCTGCTCCGGATTCCATTTCACGCTCTTGAGATTTTCCGCAATCGTACGGCCCGTCACGGTCATGCAGTCACAGTGCAGGTATCCGGCATCGAGCAGTGTTTTCATCAGGAGCGGCACACCGCCTACTTCAAACAGATCCTTGGCGACATAGCGGCCACCCGGTTTCAAATCTGCGATATATGGTGTCTTTTTGAAGATTTCGGCGACGTCGAACAGCGTGAAATCGATACCGCATTCGTTGGCGATGGCCGGCAGATGCAGCGCAGCATTGGTCGAACCGCCCGATGCCGCGACCACCGCCGCCGCATTCTCCAGCGCCTTGCGGGTGACGATGTCGCGCGGCCGCAGACCGGACAGCACAAGATCCATGATCTGCTCGCCGGCGGTCATGCAGAAGGCGTCGCGGATTTCATAGGGCGCCGGAGCGCCGGCCGAATATGGCAGCGCCAAACCGATGGCTTCCGACACGGTCGCCATGGTGTTGGCGGTGAATTGTGCACCGCAGGCACCGGCGGACGGGCACGCCACCTGCTCCAGGGCCTCGAGGTCTTCGTCCGACATGGCGCCGACCGAATGCTTGCCGACCGCCTCGAACACGTCCTGAACCGTGACCGGCTTGCCCTTGAAGGTGCCGGGCAGGATCGAACCGCCATAGATGAAGATCGAGGGCACGTTCAGGCGCACCATCGACATCATCATGCCGGGGAGCGACTTGTCGCAGCCGGCAATGCCGACCAGCGCGTCATAGCCATGGCCGCGCATGGTCAGTTCGACGGAATCGGCGATGACCTCGCGCGACGGCAGCGAGGCGCGCATGCCGTTGTGACCCATGGCGATGCCGTCGGTCACGGTGATGGTGCAGAATTCACGCGGGGTGCCGCCGGCCGCAGCCACCCCTTTTTTCACCGCCTGCGCCTGGCGCATCAGGGCGATGTTGCACGGCGCCGCCTCGTTCCAGCAGGAGGCCACGCCCACGAAAGGCTGATGAATCTGGGCCGAGGTCAGGCCCATCGCGTAGTAATAGGATCTGTGGGGTGCCCGCTCGGGTCCTTCGGTGACGTGACGGCTGGGCAGCTTGGATTTCAAATTAGTTTTAGCGTCCATAGTCAAACAATTGCCCCCGGCCCACAAGCCGCACGCGGGCAACCACGATTGACGCCCATCGGCTACGGCATGATCTCAGTGAGGCGTATGGCCAAATCGCGGCAACGTCTGCCGCTCCGGACGCTGTGGCTGAAATGTTCTAAATATGTGGCTAACAGGTCACATTTAATTGTTCGACATTGCGAAAAATCATACGGACGACACCCGAAAGGCGGTGCCGTAACGCCCGAAGTCATGGCTGGTCACGCCGTGCCGGGCCGAGCCGTGATAGCGGGTGGGCGGCGCGACCACCGTCACCTTCACGATGGCGCTCTGCTCCGGCTTGACCAGGCCGGCATGGACGGCTGCAACCGCCAGAGAGGAATCGCCGGTGTAGACGTCGGTGCCCCAGATCTGCCCTTCCGTCGCGCCCCGCACACGGAAATAGAACGTGGCGCCCACCGGATCGCACAGGTCGACCATGGTCGGCGGGGCATCGGCGGCAAGAAAACCCTGATCGAGCAGCTTGCGCAGATGCGTTCTCGACAATTCGCCGCGGCGGTCGAAATAGGCGACGAGTTCCTGCACGACTTTCATGACCGCTCTCCCTGCATGGTGATGACGTGACCGTAAGGCGGCCGGAACCCGGCCCGCCCCTGCGCCGGCAGAACCCACAACACGGCATAGGGCATTTCGGTTTGCGGATAGGCGATGTCGCCGTCGGTGATGACGAGGCAGGCGGTGACGCGCGGATCGTCCGCGAGGGTCAGCATCGCCGGTGTGAGATCGCTGCCGCCATAGCCCCTCACCTGGTAGTCGGCGAGTTGCAACGGCGACAGCACCTCGTCCGCGGTCACCGCGGTGTCGCATTGCACGATGCGGATGTCGTCGACCGCCACCGCCTCGCAATAATCGGCGATGGCACCGAGCACGCGCGGAATGTCGTCGGTCATCGACCCGGACGTGTGGAGAATGACGTTCAGCATACACGACTCGCGCTTGCGTCCCGGCAGCCC
>JAEWCJ010000300.1 GCA_023390695.1 Pseudomonadota bacterium
GCGCTTGATCATGCCGCCCGACAGTTCCGACGGCATCTTGCTGCCGACGTCGGGGGGCAGACCGACCATCGCGAGTTTCGCTTCGGCGATCTCGTCGCGCAGGCGCGGCGACAGATCGAGATATTCCCGCATCGGGAACTGCACGTTCTGGCGCACATTCAGCGAGGAGAACAACGCTCCCTGCTGAAACAGAACGCCCCAGTGACGCTCGATCAGTTGCTTCTGCAGCTCCTGCGTGCTCGACAATTCCCGCCCGAACACCTGGATCGAACCGGCGCGCGGCTGGATGAGGCCGATGATGGTCCGCAGCAGCACCGACTTGCCGGCACCGGACGCGCCGACAAAGCCGAGGATCTCGCCCTTCTGCACATCGAAACTGACGCCATCGAGGATCGTGGTGCGCCGGAATCCGACCACGAGATCGCGCACGCGCAACGCGACGTCGTCGGCCGCTCCGTGTGTCGCAATCGATGTGGCTTCTGCGAGCGACATGAGACCCGTTATTTGTCGATGGCCGCGAAGAACACGGCGAAGAACCCGTCAAGCACGATCACGATGAAGATCGATTTCACCACCGCCGCGGTGGTGTGCAGGCCGAGCGATTCCGCGCTGCCCTTGGTCTCCAGCCCCTCCACGCAGGCGATGATGCCGATGATCAGCGCCATGAACGGCGCCTTGATCATGCCGACCATGAAATGATCGAGGGTGATGGCTTCGCGCAGCCGCTGCAGGAAAACGTCGGGCGAGATACCGCCATAGAGCGAGGCCACGAGCCCCGCCCCGTAAAGGGCGGCGACCTCGCCGAGGAATGTCAGGATCGGCACGGCGATGACCAGCGCGACAATGCGCGGCAGGATCAGGATATGCACGGGGTCGAAGCCCATGGTGCGCAGGGCATCGATCTCCTCGCGCATCTTCATGGAACCGAGTTCGGCGGTGTAGGCGCTGCCGGAGCGGCCGGCGACCATCACGCAGACGATCAGCACGCCGATCTCGCGCAGCACCAGGATGCCGACCATGTCGACGACGAAAATATCGGCGCCGAACCGGCGGAAATGGAAAATGCCCTGCTGGGCGAGGATCGCGCCGATCAGAAACGTGATCAGCAGGATGATCGGCACGGCGCGCCAGCCCACCAGATCGATCTGGTGCACCATCGAGGTCCAGCGGAACTTGTGCGGCTGCAGGATGACACGCAGGAAGGCGAGCGTCACCGCGCCGAACATCTGCGCGACAAGCAGTGCCGAATGACCGACCTCGGCCATGTTGCGGCCGATGGTGGCGAGCCAGTTCAGCGGATTGACGCTGAGCATGCGCGAACGCGGCACCGGAGGACGATCGGAGGTGCGGTGAACAGTGTCGACGAGGGTGTGGAATTTGTCGGGGAGGTTGCGAACTTGGGCTTTTCCGCCCCCTTCCCCGGCCGCCCGCACAAGCCGTTCCAGCAGCCAGGCACCGTAGGTGTCCAGTTTCTCGACCCGCGTCATGTCGATATCGACATGTCCCACCCGCGTGCGAGGACGCGCGGTGGTGCGCACAAGCGTCTCGAGCTCGGCGGCATTGTCGGCGGTCCATGCGCCGCCGGCCACCAACTCAAGGCGCTCGCCGCTGACCTTGCCGGTAAGCAACGACACGTTCAAATTCCTCCGTCCCCATTTGCCCCGGACGGCCCAAGGACATCAGGGCCCTTGGGAAAACCGCATTGAGTCGTATGCTTAACAGAGCCCGCCAGACCTATCGAGGGCTCATTTACCTTTCATTCACCAAGCCCCAATCATGGTTAACCATCTCGACCTGTCCGTATCGATCGAAAGCTGGCCCATCGCCGGCAGTTTCACCATCAGCCGGGGCGCCAAGACCGAGGCCGTCGTCGTCGTGGCGGAAGTCTCCTCCGGCGCGGCGCGCGGCCGGGGCGAATGCGTGCCCTATGCCCGTTATGGCGAAAGCCCGGACAGCGTGGCGGCGGCGCTGGAGGCCCTGCGGCCCGCTCTGGCTGCCGGCTTGACCCGGGAGGGCCTGCAGGCCGCCCTGCCCCCCGGAGCCGCCCGCAATGCGCTGGATTGCGCTCTCTGGGACCTGGAGGCCAAGCAGAGCGGGCAACCGGCATGGACGCTGGCCGGCCTGCCGGAGCCGGTCCCGCTGACCACCGCCTACACGATCTCGCTCGGGACGCCGGAGAGCATGGCCGAGGCGGCGAAGGCCGCCGCCCACCGGCCCCTGCTCAAGGTCAAGCTCGGCGGGCATGGCGACCCCGCCCGGATTGCCGCCGTGCGCGCCTGCGCCCCAGCCGCAACGCTGATCGTCGACGCCAATGAAGGCTGGACGCGGGACAATCTCGCCGACAACCTCGCGGCCTGTGCGGAAGCGGGCGTGGCGCTGGTGGAACAACCGCTGCCCGCCGGCGACGATGCCGTCCTTGCGGATATCACGCGGCAGGTCGCGATCTGCGCAGACGAAAGCGTGCATGACCGCGCGTCGCTGCCGGCGCTGGTCGGAAAATACGACGCGGTGAACATCAAGCTCGACAAAACCGGCGGACTCACCGAAGCGCTGGCGATGGCACGGGAAGCGCAGGCGATGGGCTTCGACATCATGGCCGGTTGCATGGTGGCAACGTCGCTCGCAATGGCGCCGGCCTTGCTGCTCGCGCAATGCGCGAAATACGTCGATCTCGATGGCCCGCTATTGCTCGCGCGCGATCGCGAAAACGCCTTGCGATACGACAGCAGCGTTGTGCAACCGCCATCGCCGCAACTGTGGGGCTAGGTCCATATCGAAATCGCCACCGCATGGAGATTGCTGCTCGCACAGCACATGCCGTGATCGCTCGCTTATTGCTCGCGCGCGTTCGTGAAAACAATACAACGATGGCGCTGTGCAACCGCCGCCGCAATTGTAAGGTCAGGTTCCATCGCGCATCCCGTGCTGTTGCAGAAAAGGCATTTGCGCGAAGACTCCTTCCGTGCCGGAGAATCGCTCTTGGCAACCCATGCGGCTTCGCTCTAGCCTTCGTTCCATCGGGCGGCTCATGTCACCATGAGGGGGGAGGATGATATTTCTGAGGGGGGCTGTGTGCGCCGTGTTTCTGGCGCTGATCACGGGCAACGCATCGGCAGCAGTCTTGATCTCGCACGATCCGGGCGGACAGATCGGCCCGTATCTCGAGAATTTCGCAATGATCCGCAAGTCAGGTCAGCGCGTCATCATCGACGGGCCGTGCCTTTCGGCTTGCACAATGGTGCTTGGCATCGTTCCGCGCGAACGCATCTGTGTGACCTCACGCGCCAAGCTCGGATTTCACGCGGCGTGGAATCCCGCGCAGAACGGCAGAGTGGTGACGAGCCACGCCGGAACGAAGGCGCTGTGGGACATTTATCCCGGCCATATCCGGGCATGGCTGAGCAAACGCGGCGGCCTTAAACCCAAGATGGTTTATCTGAGCGGCTCGGAATTATTTGCGATGTATCAGCCGTGCCGCTGAGGTACGGCTCGTTCAGGCCTCCGGCCGCCATCTGGCGCGTGCAACGATGACGACGAGGCCGCCCAACGCGGCCGTCAGTGCCATGCCGGTGTAACCTGCAGCGGCATATCGCTCGTACAACACGCCGGCGAGTCCCATGCTGATGCCGAGCAATACGCCGCTCAAGACGGCGAAATAGCCCTGCGCGGTGGCGGCAAAACGCTCCGGCGCGTGCCGGGCGATATAGCCGATCAGACCCAGATGCGTGGCGCCGAAGGTCGCCGCATGCAGGCATTGCAGCAACGGCAATGACCAGCTCGGAGGACCGAATGCCATCACGCTCCATCGGATGATGCCGCCGGCGGCGCCGATCAGCAGCAATGCGTGCGGCGTGAGCCATGGCGGCAAACGCCCCGACAGCGCGAACAAGATGATTTCGGCAACGACTCCCAACGCCCAGAGCAGACCGATGGTGACACCATCGAAGCCCGCCGCTTTCCAGTCGATGGTCGAGAAGCCGTAATAGAGCGCATGGCTGGCCTGGATGAGGCCGGCAGCGGCGATCACCGCAAGGAATGGCGGATCGCGCCAGAGC
>JAEWCJ010000308.1 GCA_023390695.1 Pseudomonadota bacterium
CCTGAGGGCAGCCGCGATGCGGTCGAAGCTCTCCCAGTCGCGCGCAGCGCGGCCGATGCCTCCATAGACGACGAGTTCGCCGGGCTTTTCGGCCACGTCAGGATCGAGATTGTTCATCAGCATGCGCAGCGGCGCTTCCGTGAGCCAGCTCTTCGCCGACAGCTCCGGTCCGCGCGGAGCGCGGATCACGCGCGCATTGTCGATACGGGTCATGGCGTCACCTTCACCTTGTTGCGCGCTTCCGCGAATTGCACACAGGCCCGCAGGATGCGCAGCAGCAGATTGCGCATCGGCTCTGCATAAGCCGCTTCATAGGGCGCCGGCCAATCGTTCTCCTCCAGCGGCCCCTGCGGCTCGCGCATATAGGACCGGCACGCCAGTTCCATCTGCACCGCATGCACGCCTTCGCCCGGCCGGCCATATTGTCGCGTGATCCAGCCGCCCTTGAAGCGGCCGTTCACCACATGACTGAACGAGGAGCCGGCGGCGAGCGCAGCGATGGTTTCGGTCAATTCCGGATCGCAGCTCTGGCCGCTATTGGTGCCGATATTCATATCCGGCAGGGTGCCGTCGAACAGGCGCGGAATGACCGACCGGATGGAATGGCAATCATAGAGCGCGACGTTGTCATGCACGGCGCGCAATCGCGCGATCTCGCCCGCGAGCGCGTCATGATAGGGCGTAAAATATTGCCGGCGCCGTTCGGCAATCGCCGCCTCGTCCGGCGGCTTGCTGCAGTAAAGCTGCTCGCCGTCGAACGTCGTAGTCGGGCACAGTTCGGTCGTCGCCTGTCCCGGATAGAGCGAAGCGCCGGACGGATCGCGGTTGACGTCGATGACGGTGCGCGAAATGGCCGTATGGATGATAGTGGCGTTCAGGCTCGCCGCGAAATCGTAAAGGCGGTCGACCCACCAGTCGGTATCCTTGCGCGCGAGCCAGATCGAGACGAGATCGCCCTGACAGTCCTGCGGGATCGTGATGCCGGTATGCGGCAGCGAGACGATCAACGGCGCGGCGCCGCGCCGGACGGTGAGCCAGTTCATTGTCCTCTCCATATGCGCTGCGTCAGCGGATTGTAACCGACACGATAGACAAGCTCCGCCGGCCGCTCGATCTCCCAGATGGCGAGATCGCAATATTTTCCGTTTTCCAGCGTGCCCCGGTCCGCCAGTTTTCCCAGCGCACGCGCGGCTTCGCGCGTCACACCGGCGATGATTTCATCGATGGTGAGCCGGAACAGGGTCGCGGCCATGTTCATCACGGTGAGCAGCGACGTGATCGGCGACGTGCCGGGATTGCAATCTGTCGCCACCGCGATCGCGGTACGATGCTTGCGAAACAGATCGACGGGCGGGAATTGCGTCTCGCGCAGCATATAGGCGGCGCCGGGCAGCAGCACGGCAACGGTGCCGGCGCGCGCCATCGCGATGGCGCCCTCCTCGTCGGTATATTCAAGATGGTCTGCCGAGAGCGCGCCATACTGCGCCGCAAGTTTTGCCCCATGCAGGTTTGAAAGCTGGTCGGCATGCAGTTTGACCGGCAATCCGGCTGCCCTGGCGGCGTCGAACACGCGTGCGGTCTGCTCCGGTGAGAACGCGATGCCTTCGCAGAAGGCATCGACGGCATCCGCAAGTCCCTCCTGTTTCAGCACCGGAATCATGGCGCAGACCAGATCGATATATTTGTCCTTGTCGCTGAATTCCGGCGGCAGGGCATGCGCGCCAAGAAAGGTCGTCGCAATGTCGATCTTGCGCTCGTGCTGCAAGCTGTGCGCCGCACGCAGCATCCGCACCTCGCTCTCCTCATCGAGGCCATAGCCGGACTTGATTTCGATGGTGGTCACGCCTTCGGCGATCAGACGATCAAGCCGGGCGAGCGCCGTTTCCATCAACGCGCCTTCGCTCGCGGCGCGCGTCGTCTTCACCGTCGACAGAATGCCGCCGCCGGCGCGGGCGATCTCCTCGTAGCTCGCTCCCGCAAGCCGCAGCTCGAATTCATGCGCGCGATTGCCGCCATGCACCAGATGCGTGTGACAGTCGATAAGGCCCGGCGTGATCCACCGGCCGTCGAGGGAAATACGTTCCACCGCGTCCCAGCCTGTCGGCAGATCGGTCCTGCGTCCGGCAAAGGCGATGCGGCCATCCTTTACGGCAACGGCACCATCCCCGATCACGCCAAGGCCCGGCAGGCCGGGAGCCAGGGTGGCGAGACGGGCATCGAGCCAGATCTTGTCGAAACGCATCACGGCTTCTTTCGGCACCCAGCCCCAAGTCACCCACCCCATCGTCTATACAGAATTGTCTCCGCGCCCGAAATTGTCTTTAGATGGATCGTTCGGCACGAGGCGCGACACCCGATGACACAACAAGCGGCGGTACCGGCGGGCTTCTCGCTGTTTTTCGACCACGCCCTGCTGCCGGGGGGATGGGCGCGCGACGTGCGGGTCACCATCGCCGACGGCACGATCCGCGAGGTGCAGGCGGGCGCCACGACGGAGGTCAGCCGCCGCGTCGCCGGCATCGCCCTGCCCGGCCTGCCGAACCTGCATTGCCACACCTTCCAGCGCGCCATGGCCGGTCTCGCGGAACGCCGCGGGCCGGCGCATGACAGCTTCTGGACCTGGCGCGAGGTGATGTAC
>JAEWCJ010000329.1 GCA_023390695.1 Pseudomonadota bacterium
GCGCTCCTCATCATGATTGTGCCGATGGTGATCCTGCAATCGGTCGTCGCCTTCGTGTTCATGGAGCGGCACTGGAATTCGGTGACGCACAAGCTGTCGTCAAGCGTGGTCGCCGACATCGCCGCCCTGATCGAAATTCATCGCAGCTATCCGCAGGATGCGGAATTCACCCAGATCCGGCGCATCGCGCAGGAAAAGCTTGGTCTCGTCGTCGACTTCCTGCCCGCCAACGAAATGCCGCAGCCCGGCCCGAAGCCGTTCTTCTCGCTGCTCGATCAGGCGCTGTCGGTGGAATTGCGCAAGCAGATCAAGCGCCCGTTCTGGATCGACACGGTCGGCCGCTCCGCTTTGGTGGAAATCCGCATCAAGCTCGACAACGGGGTGATGCGGGTGATCGCACCGCGCAGCGCCGCCTATGCCTCCAATTCCGGAATCTTCCTGATGTGGATGGTCGGCACCTCGCTGGTGCTGCTCACCGTCGCCATCCTGTTCCTGCGCAACCAGATCCGGCCGATCCTGCGGCTGGCGGATGCCGCGGAGGCCTTCGGCAAGGGCCGCGACATGCCAAATTTCCGGCCGCGCGGCGCCCGCGAAGTGCGGCGCGCCGCCGTCGCCTTCATCGAGATGAAGCTGCGCGTCGAGCGCGCCATCGAACAGCGCACGGCGATGCTGGCCGGCGTCTCGCACGACCTGCGCACCATCCTCACCCGCTTCAAGCTGGAACTGGCGCTGCTCGGAGACACGCCCGAAATCGAAGCGATGAAGAAGGACGTGGACGAGATGGGCCGCATGCTCGAGGCCTATCTCGCCTTTGCCCGCGGCGACATGGGCGAAACGGCGATGCCGACCGACATGGCCGACTTCCTCGAGGAACTCAAAACCGACGCCGAGCGCACCGGCCACAATGCCAGCGCGGTGTTTCACGGGCAGCCGATCGTTACCGTGAAATCGGCGGCGTTCAAACGCTGCCTCGCCAATCTCGTCTCCAACGCCGCCCGCTATGCCAATACGATCGCCATTACCGGCCACCGCGATCACCGCTGGCTGACGGTGACCATCGATGACGACGGCCCCGGCATTCCGGCCAACATGCGCGAGGAAGTGTTCAAGCCGTTTCTGCGTCTGGACGATGCCCGCAATCAGGACGAGGGCGGCACCGGCCTTGGTCTCGCCATCGCACGCGACATTGCGCGCTCGCATGGCGGCGACATCATGCTCGGCGATTCCCCGCTCGGCGGCCTGCGCGCCACCGTGCGCGTACCGGTCTGATCAGGCCTCGACGATTTCGTCATCCGCACGCCGGCGCCGTTCGCGGAAACGGCTGGCGCCCCGGCAGAAGGCCCGCGGGATTGCGAAGAGATCGTCGAGAAAGCCGGCCCAGCGCGCGCCGCGCGACAATTCGCGATCGAGCGCCGCCATGGTGCGCGCAAGTCCCGGATCCTCGTCACGCACCCATACCGCGAGCACGCGGCTGTAGAGCAATGCCAGCCCCTGCGCGCGCACCATGCCCTTCGGACCGGCGGTGCCGATATCGGCAGCGGTCAGCATGAAATGCAGCGAGCGCACGGCAAAGCCGTTCAGCGCCATCGCCAGACCCGGATTGCGCGAGGCCGAGCGCAGCAGCGAGCGCACCGCCGGCTTGTAAGACGCCAGCGCCTCCAGCCGCCGCATCAGCACGTCGAACAGTTTTTCCCGCGGCGCTTCCTCGGCCATGTCGGAGAGATCGGAGGCCAGGACCTTGCGGTCGATGTCCTTCATGTGTGCGCCGAGAATGCCGATCACGGAGGAGAACTCGGCGCGCAGATCCGCCAGTGTCACGCCGGCCTGCCGGGCGATATCGCCGAGCGAAATCTGCTCCAGCGGTCTGTCCGCGAGCAAGGTCATCAGTGCGGCGACGATGCGATCGCGCACCGACCCTTCCCGCGCATTGGCGGTGCCCGCAGCATCGGTCATGACAGCCTCCTGTTTGGACACGGTCTTCTCAATCTAGGGGCTGGTCCCAACGTGTTCCAGAGCACCCCGCAGCCATTAACCCGCAAGCTCACGCGAGCGTTTCGTCGCAGCCGCGACCGCCTTCGTCATCAGCGTCTCGAGGCCCTCGGGCGCCATCAGCACATCGAGCGCCGCCGCCGTGGTTCCGCCCGGCGATGTCACATTCTGACGCAGGATCGCCGGATGAAGCGGCGAGCGATGCAGCAATTCACCCGACCCGGCGACGGTGGCACGCGCCAGCGTCTCGGCAAGGTGCGGCGGCAAACCTGCGGCAATGCCGGCTTTCGCCAGCGCCTCGGCGAGATGGAAGATATAGGCGGGACCGGACCCCGACACCGCCGTCACCGCGTCCATCAGCGCCTCGTCGTCGATCCATTCCACCGCGCCGGTCGCCGCCAGCAGATCATGCGTGAGCTGTTTCTGCGCGGCCGTCACCTTCGCATTCGGCACCGCGACCGTCATGCCGCGCCCGATCGCCGCCGGCGTATTCGGCATGGCGCGCACCAATGCGGCATCCGGAAACGCCGTCTGCAGAAAGGCGAGCGTCTTGCCGGCCATCACCGAGACGACGAGCGTGTCCGCGCCGACCAGCCCTTTGATCGAGGGCAGCACCTCCGCCGCGACCTGCGGCTTCACGGCGAGAATGACGACCCGCATCTTCGACAGTGCGGAAGGCGCGGGATTGAGAACGACGCCCTTCGCGGCCAGCTCCGGCGAGGGCTTGGGGTCGATCACCACAGCCTGCGCCGGCGCAAGACCGCGCGCCAGCCAGCCGTCCAGCATGGCGCCGCCCATCTTGCCGGCGCCGACCAGCGCCACCGGACCGATGCCTGCGAGGGAGATGTTTTTGGTTGTTGTCATGGCGCCACCATCTGTCGTCGTCCCCGCGCAAGCGGGGACCCATAATCACAGAGGATTAATCCAGCAGGCGGCAGAAACGAATGCGTTTTTTGCTGGATCAGAGGCTATGGGTCCCCGCTTGCGCGGGGACGACCGCAATTCAAGCCTCGCCGGAGGTCTCGAACATCGCCGCGTCGAGCGCCTCGCGCGCCGGCTTGCCGGCCCAGAGCACAAACTGGAAGGCCGGGAAATAGCGCTCGCAGGCTTCCAGCGCCGAGTTGAGCACCGCCTTGCATTGATCGCCGGAGGCTTCCACGCCGCCCGCCAGCACCAGCGCATGCCGGAACATCACCAGCCCGTCATTCGGCCAGAGATCGAAATGGCCGATCCACATCTGCTCGTTCATGTGGGCGATCAGCTTCTGCACTTCGCCGCAGCGCCGCTCCGGCACTTTCAGGTCGAAGGCGCAGGCGAGATGCAGCGCTTCCAGTTCGTCCATCCAGGTGAACGAGACCTGGTAATCGCTCCACTTGCCCTTGATGAGAATGTTGATCTCGTCATCGCCGGAGCGTTCGAAGCTCCAGTCATTGACCGCGGCGAGACGTTCGACGGCATCGAGGGGATTGAGACGAAGGGAATCGGAAAATTCGGTCAGTGACATGTTTCTCTCATCCGCCGCTTGCGAGGCCGCCATGCCCCGTGCCGCGACTGGCGGACGAGGCAAATTACTTCCCCGACGGGGGATGTCGTACTTGAAACGCTGCTTTGTGACGCAGGACGGAACAGGCCCAACGGGTTGACCGCCGGAAAACGAATCACTTGCCTATCGACTATACTCGGCCCGATTCCACGCACCAAAGCTTGAATTCAGCTCTGTGCGAATAGGTCGTGGATTCGCGGAATCGGCGCAACGCGCTGCGACTCACCGTCCACAATCGACGCTGCGACAAGTTGACTCGGCGTGATGCAGAACGGCGACCCGCATGCGAATGAACTCCGCTCCAGGCGGCGCAAGATCGCAAATGCGGAAGATGCCGCGGATCAGTCGAACAGACTCGACACCGATTCTTCGGAGGCGGTGCGGCCGATGGCTTCGCCGATCAACTGGGCGATCGGCAACACGCGGATATTGTGCGCGTCCTTGACGTCCTGGGTCGGCTGGATGGAGTCGGTGATCACCAGTTCCTTCAGCCGCGACTTGGTCACGCGCGCCACCGCGCCGCCCGACAGCACGCCGTGGCTGAGATAGGCATAGACCTCCGCCGCTCCCTGTTCGAGCAGGGCGTCCGCCGCATTCACCAGCGTGCCGCCCGAATCGACGATGTCGTCGACCAGGATGCAGGTATGCCCCTTCGGCTCGCCGATGACGTTCATCACCTCGGATTCGCCGGCGCGTTCGCGGCGCTTGTCGATGATCGCGAGCGGCGCATTGATGCGTTTGGCGAGACCGCGCGCACGCACCACGCCGCCGACGTCCGGCGACACCACCATCAGCTTCGACAGGTCAAAGCGCTCCTTGATGTCGCGCACCATGACCGGCGAGGCGTAGAGATTGTCGGTCGGGATATCGAAGAAGCCCGGGATCTGTCCGGCATGCAGGTCCAGCGTCATCACGCGGTTGGCGCCCGCATGGGTGATCAGGTTGGAAACCAGCTTGGCCGAGATCGGCGTGCGCGGACCGGGCTTACGATCCTGCCGCGAATAACCGAAATAGGGAATCACCGCCGTGATGCGGCGCGCGGAGGCGCGGCGCAGCGCATCGATGATGATCAGCAATTCCATCAGATGGTCGTTCGCCGGGAACGACGTCGACTGGATCACGAA
>JAEWCJ010000362.1 GCA_023390695.1 Pseudomonadota bacterium
GTTCCTGTGCACGCAGGAAGCCTTCCGCATCATGAAGGATCAGTCGCCGCGCGGCGGGCGCATCATCAACAACGGCTCAATCTCGGCGCATGCGCCGCGGCCGATGACCATCGCCTATACGGCGACCAAGCACGCCATCACCGGCCTCACCAAATCCACCGCGCTGGATGGCCGCGCCTATGACATCGCCTGCGGCCAGATCGATATCGGCAACGCCATCTCCCCGCTCACCGAGCGCATGGCCGAAGGCGTGATGCAGCCCGACGGCACCAAGCGGCCGGAGCCGCGCATGCCGGCCGACGACGTCGGCCGCGCCATCAGCTACATGGCCAGCCTGCCGCTCGACTCCAATGTGCTGTTCATGACCGTGATGGCGAGCAAGATGCCGTTCGTCGGCCGCGGCTGAAAACCGGAGCCCGCCCTCCATGCCCCCGGTTTGCCGGGCATGGAGGCCCCGGCCGACCGTCTCACGGTTCGGAACACGGCGCACAAGCGCGGCGACGGCGCTTCACCGTCCGCATATTTGACCGTTTTGGTTTCTATGAGGCCATCCCGCGCTTGCGACGCGGGGATCGGGCAAGTATGGAACCGCGGGGACGGTGTCCTGTCCTGGCCGGGACGGCATGGCAAAGTTGCAGACTTCACCTTTCGAACGGAACACGCTTGGGGACATGGCGTGACCCTCGACACACCTACGCTGTTCGTCGTCACCGTCTTCATCATGGGGCTTGGCGGCCTGCAGCTCCTTTTTGTGTGGCTGCAGGACCGCAGCAACAAGGCGATGGCCCGCTGGGGCGTCGCCTTTCTGCTCAGCGCGCCGGCGACGGCCCTGTTCGGCATGCGCGATTCCGGCGGCGAGCTCGTGGCCATCGTGCTCGCCAATTGTCTGTATCTGCTGGCCTATGGCCTGTTGTGGAGCGGCGCCCGGGTTTTCGAAGGCCGCAGGCCGCTGCCGTTCTGGACCGTTGCCGGCACCGGCATCTGGCTTGTGGCCTGTCAATTCGACGCGTTCATTCAATCGCTGCCGGCGCGCATTGTGCTGGCGTCGCTTCTGATCGGGGCCTATTCGCTGCTCTTCGCCTGGGAGCTGTGGCGGGGCCGTCGCGATGGCCTGATCTCGCGCTGGCCCGCCATGGGCATCGCCGGCGTAAACGGCCTGCTGTTTCTGGTGCGGATTTTTATCTCGCCGTTCGCGCCGTTTCCCTTCGGCACCTTGCCGCCGACACCGGAAGCGGCGACCTACATGATCTTCGGATTCATGTTCCATGCCTATACGATGGCGTTTCTGCTCGTCGCCCTGAGCAAGGAACGCGCCGAACTGAAGCAGCGGCGCGCTGCCTCCACGGACCCGCTGACCGGCATCCCCAATCGTCGCGGCTTTACCGAGCGCGCCGAACGCGTCGTCGCCCGGTCGCATCCCGAGGGCACGCCACTGACGCTGCTTCTGCTCGACCTCGACAATTTCAAGAGCATCAACGATCGCTTCGGCCATCGTGCCGGCGACGAGGTGCTGGTGCTGTTCAGCGAGGCCGCGTCGCGATCGCTGCGCCCGCTCGATCTGTTCGGCCGCATCGGCGGCGAGGAATTCGTGGCGCTGCTGCCGGGCGTCATGCCCGACACGGCGATGGAAATCGCCGAACGCATTCGCGACAATTTCGCCAAGGCTGCGCGCGATGTGAACGGCCGGCCGGTCGCCGCAACCGTCAGCATCGGCACCGCATCCGCCGCTCAGACCGGCTACGATTTCGACGCGCTGTATGCGTCCGCCGATGCTGCGCTGTATCGCGCCAAGCAGAAAGGGCGCAATCGCATCGAACTCGGGCGGCCGGTGCTGACCATGCGCCCCGAGCCCACCAAATCATGATCGCAGCGATGACGGGCGGCTGAGCTGCCGCCGCCGGACTCGGCTTGGGGGAATTATGCAGACATTGCAATCGGCGTTCGGCGTGGCGGTCCTGCTGGCCTTCGCCTATCTGATCAGCGAGAAGCGTGCGGCCGTGTCATGGCGGCGCGTCGCCGTCTGTCTGGCGCTCGCGGCTGTCCTCGCGCTTCTGCTCCTGAAGCTGCCCGTCCTCCGCGGCGTCTTCGCCGCCGTCAACCAGGGCACCGAGGCGATTGCCGCCGCGAGCCGCGCCGGCTCCTCCTTCGTGTTCGGCTATCTCGGCGGCGCACCGCTGCCGTTCGAACCGAAATTTCCCGGCGGCGAATTCATTCTCGCCTTTCAGGCCCTGCCGATCGTGCTGGTGATGAGCGTGCTCACCACGGTCCTGTTCTACTGGAAGATCCTGCCGCTGGTCGTGCGCGGCTTCTCGTGGGCGCTGGAGCGGACGCTCGGCATCGGCGGCGCCGTCGGTCTCTCCACCGCCGCCAACATCTTCGTCGGCATGGTGGAAGCCCCGCTCTTCATCCGGCCTTACATGGCGAAGCTCACGCGCGCCGAATTGTTCATCGTCATGACCGGCGGCATGGCCAGCATCGCCGGCACCGTGTTCGTACTCTACGCCACCATCCTGCGGCCGCTCGTCCCCGATGTGGCCGGGCACCTTCTCGTCGCCTCGGTGCTCAGCGCGCCGGTGGCCATTCTGATCAGCGAATTGATGGTGCCGGAAACGCATAAGGGTACGACACAGGCCGCGCTCGACGATCGCCAGCCGATCGCGACCAGCACCATGGATGCCGTCACCAAGGGCACCGGCGTCGGGCTCGAACTCTTTCTCAACATCCTCGCCATGCTGCTGGTGCTGGTCGCGCTGGTGCACCTCGTCAATGCCGCGCTCGGCCTCATCCCCGAGATCGCCGGCACGCCGGTCACGCTGCAGCGCCTGCTCGGCCTCGTCATGGCGCCGGTCTGCTGGCTGCTCGGCCTGCCCTGGCGCGAGGCGGTCACCGCCGGCGAACTGATGGGGATCAAGACCATCCTCAACGAATTCATCGCCTATATGGAATTGTCGAAGCTCGCTCCCGCTGCGCTCAGCGAGCGTTCGCGGCTGATCATGATCTATGCGATGTGCGGCTTCGCCAATTTCGGCTCGCTCGGCATCATGATCGGCGGCCTCAGCGCCATGGCTCCCGAACGCCGCGACGAGATCGTCTCGCTCGGGCCAAAGACCATCGTGTCAGGCACGCTGGCCACCTGCGTCACCGCGGCGATGGTCGGCATCCTCACCTAGCACTCACTGACATGCATTGAGGGATTGCCGCCCGGCTGCCCCCGGCGTGCGAGATGGCGGCCTATTGCTTCGCCGGTGTGCTGCCATCTATTGCTTCGCCGGTGTGCTGCCATCCGGTGCCTGACGCGTGTCGGCAGGCGGCGTCTGGCCCGCGCTGTTCGCACCCGTGGTCGCCGGTTCGGAGGGGCCTGACGCGACGGGCTGCGAGTCGGCGACGTGCCCGTATTGTCCGCCCAGAACCAGAAGCAAAGCGACCACGGAAATACCGCACACCGCGACGATCCAGTTGCGCGGGCGCAAATCCGGCCGCCATCGGTACCAGTCCCGCAGGTCGATCGGCATGTCGGTGCTCCGCTTCCGCGTGGATGACGTCAGGTCAACCCGGGCCGGGCATTCCCGTTCCTCGATCGCGGAAATGCCCAGGCCTGCCGGACCCGTCCGCGATCATCCGCGCGGCGGCGACCACACGATGTAGAGCCCTTCATTGCTCTGCGCGTCGTGCGCGATCAGCACCTGTGTCTTCTCGGATTGCGGCGCGTCACCCTCGCCGCTGCGCGGCATACCATTGGCGATCGCGAAAATGTCCGCCACGGCCTGCGCGGCATTCGCCTCCGCCACCAGCATCTGCGCCCGCTCGGACAGGCTGACGATTGTGGCCGGCTGTTCCGGCGGTGTGTCGCCGCTCTCGGCTTTTGCCGGAGCGGTCTGCCGCATCGCGCTTCCGCCCGTATGCAGCGGTGCCGCAAGTCCGGCTGGGGGGATGGTGGCCATCGCGTTGCCTCAGCGTTCAGGACGTGCGGCAACGCTAGAATCCGAGGACTGAATCATCGGTGAATCGCGACCCGTAACGCCTGCGGTATCATCCTCCGCGGCCGCACAAAAACCTGACGTCAGTGCAGCCGGAAGACGCCATCCACTGTCTTCAGTTCGGCCGGCTTGATCAGGCGCGAATGCGCGACCGTCACCGAATGCAGAATGCCGTCGAGCGATTTCTGCCAGAAATCGAGAAAGCCCTGCAATTCGGGGAAGTCCGGGCAAAGGTCGTAGTCCTGCCAGACATAGGTCTGCAGCAGCCACGGATGGTCGGGACGCCGATACAGGATTTCCGCGGTCGTCAGCCCGTAGCCGTTAACCTGTCTGCGAAAGTCTTCCGAGATCATGCGAATCCTCACGCTCGATTTGCGCTACAAGTCTTCCGCCTCGGGCCGCTTTCCTCAAGTCAAAAATGCGAATTAATCGCCTGAAATCAAGGCGTTAGCAGCATTCCCGAAAGATTGCTGATAACCGCATTAACGCTGCCGGACGGGCTGTTAGCAGTTTGTCTTGACGAGTGCCAAAATTTCCGGTGAATCCCCTTGCGGACGGGCAAGTCGCGCCTAAATGCGCGCCTAGGGCGGGCACTCTGCCTGCCTTCCGTCTCCAAAATTGCCGAATCTTCAAAATCTTAGGAGGATCCCATGAAGTTTCGTCCGCTTCACGACCGCGTCGTCGTCAAGCGCATCGATGCCGAGGAAAAGACTGCTGGCGGCATCATCATTCCCGACACCGCGAAGGAAAAGCCGCAGACCGGCGAAGTGGTTGCCGTGGGTCCCGGCGGCCGCGACGAAACCGGCAAGCTCACCCCGCTCGATGTGAAGGCTGGCGACCATG
>JAEWCJ010000042.1 GCA_023390695.1 Pseudomonadota bacterium
CGCCGAGGCCCTCCGCACCGGTCAGGCAGGCGAGCACGCGATATTCCGGGATGGTCAGCTTCCAGGTCTTGAGCTTCTTGTGAAAGCCGCTGGCCACGATGTGGCCGGCACGCGTCAGCAGATAGGACAGGTAGCTTTCGGCAAAGCTGCCGGAGCCGTTGGCGGTCGCCATGTCCCGCGCCGGCGTCACGCCTGTTGTCTTCGCGCGCGATATCCTGGCGCGCTGCCGGGGTGCCTTGGTCACGAAAATCGCGTCCGTTTCTGTACGACCTATGCTTTTTCATATATCGTGACAGGAAATCGGCGCGCGCGCCAGTCCGGCGGTGGGCCTTTCCGATCGAGGTGCGCATGCTGGCCGACCGCATTGAATGGAAGTGGATCGAGGCGTTCACCGAGGTGATCGCGCGCTGCGGCGTCGGGAAGGGCGACATCGCGGCGATCCTGTCGGAAACGCAGTCGCGGCAACTGAATGTGCATCTGGTCGAGCTGGCCTTGCAGCGTCTGGGCGCGCGGCCCTTTCATATCGTCGTGCCGACGCCGCGCAATCCGCATCCGGTGCCGATCCGGTCGACCGGCGCCAGCGTCGCCATCGGCGGACTGCCGCCGGTGGTTTCCGCCTTGGGGCAGGCGGGCCTGGTCGTCGATTGCACCATCGAGGGGCCGATGCATGCGCCGGAAACGCCGGCCATCCTGAAAGCGGGCGCGCGCATTCTCTACATTTCCAACGAGCATCCGGAAGCATTGGAGCGGATGCGGCCGGACGACAGGCTGGAAAGGCAGGTGCGCGCCGCGGCGAAGATGCTGCGCGGCTCCAAGCGCATGACGGTGACCTCGGACGCCGGCACCGATCTCGAAATCAATATGGAAGGGGCCTCGACGGTCGGCATCTGGGGCTGGACCGACAAGCCCGGTACGCTGGCGCATTGGCCGGGCGGCATCGTGGTCAGCTTCCCGAAGAGCGGCACCGTCAACGGCACGCTGGTGCTCGATCGCGGCGCCGTCAATCTCACCTTCAAGCGCTATCTGGAAGCGCCGATCCGGCTGACGCTGGAGAAGGATTATATCACCGACATCATCGGCGAGGGGGCGGATGCGGAGATGATGCGCAGCTATCTCGCGGCCTGGGGCGACCGCGAGGCCTATGCGGTGTCGCATGTCGGCTGGGGCATGAATCCGGGCGCGCGCTATGAGGCGCTGACCATGTATGACCAGCGCGACACCAACGGCACCGAATTGCGCGCGGTGCCCGGCAATTTCCTGTTCTCGACTGGCGCCAACGAATTTGCCGGCCGCTACACCGCCGGTCATTTCGATATTCCCGTGATGAAGACGACGATCAGCGTCGACAACACGGTCGTGATCCGCGACGGCGTGCTGCAGAATGTGTTTGGGTAGTTTCACCCTCTCCTCGCTTTAGCGGGGAGAGGGTGGCGAACATTGAGCGTAGCGAAATGTGAGCCGGGTGAGGGGCTGTGTGCCCGTATTGCTGCGTCAACTATCAGGCAGCGCCCCCTCACCCGATTTCCTTCGCTTCGCTCGGAAATCGGCCTCTCCCCGCACGCGGGGAGAGGTAAGCGCCGCGCTCGTCCGGGACATGAGGTCGCTACTCCGGCAGCACCGGCGGCTTCACCAGCCCGAGCTGCCCCAGCATTTGCGCAAACGCCTTCAGCCGCTCGCGGCGATAGGCATCGAGATCGAGATTCTCGTAATTGAGAAAGCCCTGGCCGGTCTTCAGGCCGATGCGGCCTTCCTTCATGTTGCGCTCGATGATGTCCGGCGCGGCATAGCGCTCGTTGCCGAGCGATTGCGTCAGATAGCGGCTCGCATAATAGAGGATGTCGCCGCCGCCCCAGTCGATGAATTCGAGCAGACCGAGCACGGCGAAACGGAAGCCGAAGCCGTATTTGATCGCCTTGTCGAGATCCTCCGCCGAGGCGACGCCTTCCTCGACCATGCGGGCGGCTTCGTTCATCGCCAGCGCCTGGATGCGCGGCACGATATAGCCGGGGCTCGGCGCGCAGACGACCGGCACCTTGCCGACCGCCTCCAGCAGCGCGTTCAGCTTTTTCGTGACCTCCGGCGCCGTGTGCCTGCCGGGCGAGACCTCGACCAGCGGCACGAGATAGGCGGGATTGAGCCAGTGCGCGTTGAGGAAACGCGCGGGCTTTTCGATGGCGCTGGAGAGGTCGTCCACCAGAATGGTCGAGGTGGTTGAGGCGATGATCGATTCCGGCGCGGCCAGTTTCGAGGCGCGCGCGAGTGCGTCGCGCTTGAGGTCGAGGACTTCCGGCACGCCTTCGAAGATCACGGGCGAGGAGGAGAAGACTGAAGCCGCGTCCGCTTCCGGCACCACGCTGACGCGGGCAGCGATGATATCAACCGCTTTCTCGTCGAACATGCCGAGCTGCGCCAGCATGCGCAGCGTGCCGCGCACCTCGTCGATCGCTTCGGTCCGGAGCTTGGCGAAATCCTCTGCCGGCCGCGGCTTGAAATCCACGATCTCGACCGGATGTCCGGCATAGGCGAACACCGCGGCGATGCCGCGGCCCATGCGGCCAGCGCCGAGGCAGGCGATTTTGTCACGAGCCATAAGTTTTCCTCAGCATCAACATCGTGTCCCGGCCAAGCGCGAGCGAAGCTCGCGCGCC
>JAEWCJ010000442.1 GCA_023390695.1 Pseudomonadota bacterium
CTGCGGGTCTTCGCCACCCTCTCCCCGTAAGACCGGGGAGAGGGAAAACATCACGCCGGCGCGCCCGACTTCACCAGCTTGTAGACAATCGAATCCATCAACGCCTGGAAGGAAGATTCGATGACATTGGGCGACACGCCGATAGTGGTCCAGCGCTCGCCCTTTTCGTCCTCGCTTTCGATCAGGACGCGCGTCACCGCCTCGGTACCGGAATTGAGAATCCGCACGCGGTAGTCCGTGAGCTTCAGACCCTCAATGTATTTCTGGTACTTGCCGAGGTCCTTGCGCAGCGCAACGTCGAGCGCATTGACCGGGCCGTTGCCCTCGCCGGCGGAGATCAGCGTTTCCTCGCCGACCTTCACCTTCACCACCGCCATCGCCACGGTGACGCGCTTGCCGAGCGCGTTGTAGCGCTGCTCGACATTCACATCGAACTGCTCGACATCGAAATAGGCCGGCACCTTGCCGAGGATGCGGCGTGCCAGCAATTCGAACGAGGCGTCGGCGGCCTCGTAGGCATAGCCGGACGCCTCGCGCTCCTTCACCTCTTCCAGCAGACGCGCGACGCGGGAATCGTTCCTGTCGACCTGGAGACCGATGCGCTCCAGTTCGGACAACACGTTGGAGCGCCCGCCCTGATCCGACACCAGCACCTTGCGATGATTGCCGACCGCGTCCGGCAGCACGTGTTCGTAGGTCGCTGGATCCTTCAGGATCGCCGAGGCATGAATGCCGGCCTTGGTGGCGAAGGCGCTGTCGCCGACATAGGGCGCATGCCTGTTGGGCGCGCGGTTGAGCATATCGTCGAGCTTGCGCGAAGCGGCGGCGAGATTCTTCAACTGTTCGTCCGAGACATTGATGTCGAACCTGTCGGCGAATTCCTTTTTCAGCTTCAGCGTCGGGATGATCGACACCAGATTGGCGTTGCCGCAGCGCTCGCCGATGCCGTTCAGCGTGCCCTGGATCTGGCGCGCGCCGGCGCGCACCGCGGCGAGCGAGTTTGCCACCGCCTGTTCGGTATCGTTATGGGCATGGATGCCGACATGCGCGCCGGGAATATGCTTCACCACCTCGCCGACGATGCGCTCGACCTCGTGCGGCAGCGTGCCGCCATTGGTGTCGCACAGCACCACCCAGCGCGCACCCGCCTCGTAGGCGGCCTTGGCGCAGGCCAGCGCATAATCCGGGTTGGCCTTGTAGCCGTCGAAGAAATGCTCGCAATCGACCAGCACCTCGCGGCCCTTGCCGTTCGCCGCCTTCACGCTGTCGCGGATGCTGCTGAGATTTTCCTCGTTCGTCGTCTCCAGCGCCACCCGCACATGATAGTCCCAGGATTTGGCGACGAAGCAGATCGCGTCCGCCTTCGCCTCCAGCAGCGCCGCGAGGCCGGGATCGTTGGAGGCCGAGCGGCCGGGCCGCCGCGTCATGCCGAACGCCGTAAGCGCGCCGCGCAAGGGCCGGCTTTCGGAAAAGAATTGCGTATCGGTCGGATTGGCGCCGGGATAACCACCCTCGACATAATCGAGACCGAGATTGTCCAGCATCTCCGCCACCACGAGCTTGTCGTGCAACGTGAAGTCGACGCCGTTCATCTGCGCGCCGTCGCGCAAGGTGGTGTCGAAAAGATAGAGGCGCTCACGCGACATGGATCACCAGAAACCGTAAAGTTTGAGCACGATCGCCACTGCTGCGGCGAGAATGACGAGCTTCAGCGCGATGTAATAGAGCCAGTGACGCGGAAACGGCGTATCGGGACGTTTCATGACATCCTCACCACAGGTAATAGTTCGCCGCCAGCGCCACGGCGACGACAATCGCGATGACGGAGACCACGATATGATGGCGTTGCAGGTTCATTGTCCGTCCTGTCTGCCGCCGAGCGGCTTCTGCATGGTGGTGTTGGCGAGCCATTCGTCGCCGCGCGACACCGAATTGCGCTGCTGCGGCACGTATCCGCGCTTCTGGAAGAAATACTGCGCGGTATCGCTGGCTTCCACCGTGAGCTTCGCCGCGCCGCGCGCGCCGGCGAGCTTCTCCAGCGCATCGACCAGCATGGAGGCCGCGCCCTGCCCGACGGCAGCGGGATGCACATACAGCATGTCGATGATGTCGTTGCCTTTCAGCGAGGCGAAGCCGACCGGCGAGCCCGCAAGCGTCGCGATCAGCGTGAGCTGCTCGCCGAGCCGTTTGGCGAACGCGGCCTCGTCGTCCGCCGCCGAGGCCCAGGCCTCGAGCTGCGCATCGGAATAATCCTCGGCCGCCAATTCCTCGATGCTGGCGCGGAAGATCTCCACCAGCAGCGAGGTGTCCGCCGGCAGAAAGGGACGCATGGTGAGCGTCGGATTGGCGGTGGCCATCAACGTGCAATCCTTTGTTCTTCACCTCTCCCCGCAAAACTTCTTGTCACCTCCCCCGCAAGGGGGGAGGGAGCAGGTTGTGCCGCGCGGCAAGTCATCGGCCAGTTCATGGCGCGACCTCCCAGGTGGTGCCATCCTTGGAATCCTTCACCACCACGCCCATGGCAGCGAGTTCGTCGCGGATGCGGTCGGACTCCGCCCAGTTCTTGGCCTTGCGGGCATCCAGCCGCACGGCGATCAATTGCTCGACTTTGGCCGTATCCACCTTGCGCACGCTTTCCGGACGGCGCTCAAATCCCAGGGCCCGCAACGTCGGGCCGAGCGCGCCCACATCTGCCTTGTGCAGCGCATGCAGTTCAGCAATCGCTTTCGGCGTATTCAAATCATCGCACAAAGCTTCCAGGACCGAAGGCGCGAAGGCAGCGGACTTGCCGTCGGAGAAATCGACCTGCTCGGACAATGCGCGCAACGTATCGTAGCTCTCTTCCAGCCCCTTCAGCGTCCAGTCGATCGGCTGGCGATAATGCGTGCGCAGCATATTGAAGCGCGCCACCTCGCCCGGCCAGTCCTTCAGCACGTCGCGGATGGTGACGAAATTGCCGAGCGACTTCGACATCTTCTCGCCTTCCACCTGCAGGAATCCGTTATGCATCCAGACATTCGCCATCACGCCGGTATGAAAGGCGCAGCGCGACTGCGCGATCTCGTTCTCGTGATGCGGAAAGACGAGATCGATGCCGCCGCCATGGATGTCGAAGGTCTCGCCGAGATGCTTCCATGACATCGCCGAGCATTCAATATGCCAGCCCGGGCGGCCCGGCGTCCTGATGCCGGCCGGCGACGGCCAGCCCGGCTCGTTGTCCTTGCTCGGCTTCCACAGCACGAAATCCATGGCGTCGCGCTTGTAAGGCGCGACATCGACGCGGGCGCCGGCGATCATCTCGTCGAGCGGGCGCTTGGAGAGCTGGCCGTAATCCTGCATCGAGGGCACGGAGAACAGCACGTGCTCCTCGGCGACATAGGCATGGCCGGAGGCGATGAGCCGCTCGATCAGCGTCTTCATCTCTTCGATATGCTCGGTCGCGCGCGGCTCCACGTCCGGGGCCAAGCAGCCCAGCGCCGCAACGTCTTCCTTGAAATTTTTGTAGGTCTCTTCGGTCAGGTCGCGGATCGAAATGCCGCGCTCGGCGGCGCGGGCATTGATCTTGTCGTCGACGTCGGTGATGTTGCGGACATATTTGACGTGGCTTTCGCCGTAGAGATGGCGCAGCAGCCGGTACAGCACGTCGAAGACGATGACCGGGCGCGCATTGCCGATATGGGCAAAGTCATAGACCGTCGGCCCGCACACATACATGCGCACGCGCTCGGGATCGAGCGGCGCAAATGGCCGCTTCTCGCGCGTCAGCGTATCGTAGAGCCGGAGTTCCATGGACAAAGCTTTCCCCTGGTGCCTGCTGGCCCCGGGCGTTCTCTTTATCTCGATGGACAAAAGACGGCCGCAGCCAGCGTGAGCGCTAGCTAATAATCTCCCGGCAAATGCCGAAAATTGCGTTGCGGGTCATCATGCGGAAGACAATGGCTGAACCGGCGCCGGGCCGTCAAGACCGGGTTTAGAGCAATATGAATATATGGAAGTGCCCGCCCCGGCGGACCGGAGCGGGCTTTGGCATTTATTCGGCCGGCACGGCGC
>JAEWCJ010000479.1 GCA_023390695.1 Pseudomonadota bacterium
ACCACCGAGCCGTTCGACGCCAGCACATTGCCGAAGCGCACCGAGATCAGCCGCATCGGCGGCTTGCCGCCGTCCGGACGCCGCGCGAATTGCTGATCCAGCGACTGGCAATACATTTCCGCGAAGCGCTTGGTCGCGCCCAGGACCGACACCGGCTCGATCGCCTTGTCGGTCGAGATCATCACCATGCCTGTCGCCCCGGCGGCGACCGCGGCATCGGCGACATTCACCGAGCCGAACACGTTGGTCTTCACGCCCTCGCCCCAGTCGCGCTCCAGCAAGGGCACGTGCTTCAGGGCGGCGGCATGAAACACCAGATCCGGTTTGAAATCCGCAAACAGACGCATGATGCGCTCGCGGTCCCGCACGTCGGCAAGCCGGCCTTCGATCGCCGCTTTCGACTGCTTGGTGGCTAGCGTTTCGAGAACCGCATGCAGGGCCGGCTCCGAATTCTCGATCACCAGCAAACGCGACGCGCCGAAGGTGACGATGCGGTCGCAGATCTCCGCGCCGATGGAGCCGCCGCCGCCGGTCACCACGACGCAGCGGCCCTTGATGAAATCCTCCAGGCGCCGGTAATCGATCTTCACGCTTGGCCGCAGCAGTAGATCCTCGACCGCGACGGGCGCCAGCCGCAACGCATCTCCGCCATCCTCCAGCGACGGCAGCCGGCTGGTGGTCAGCCCCAGCCGCCGCGCCTTCATCAGGATGGTTTCCGGCTTGGAGTCCGGCTCGAAGGCGGACGGCGTCAGCACGACGCGGCTGACATGCGTGCCGCGATCGGCTAGGGCGGCAACAGCCTTCTCGATCTGATCGAAATTGCCGAGCACGCGGATGCCGCGGATGGATTGTCCCTGATCGGCCGTCGACGGCGAGAGAATGCCGACCGGCCAAGTCTTCCTGACCGCGCCGCTCTCGATCGCCCGGAGCAGCACCTCGGCGTCGGCGGCGCGTCCCAGAATCAGGGTCGGCGCGGATTCGGACGCCTGCGCCTGCAGGCGGGTGCGCGAATAGCGGAAGTACCGGTAGGCGACCCTTGGTCCTCCCAGGAAGAACATCTGGAGGAACCAGTAGAGGAGGATCGTCGTCTTGCCGAAGAAGAAGGTTCCGTAGAAGTTCGGCGCGAACAGAACGTAGTCCAGGACCAGAAGCGAGAGCGCCAGCACCGTCGCCGAACGGAAGATGTTGTAGAGGTCCGGCAATGACGCGAAGCGCCATTTTGCATCGTCGAGATGGAAGAACGAGTAGACGAAGCCGGCATAGATGACGAGGCCGGGCACAATATAGATGAGCCAGGCCGCGCGCTCTTCGAGACCCGCTGTCTCGAAGCGCAGGTAAAAAGCAGCCAGAATGGCAGCCGCCGTGGCCAACAGATCGTGTGCCACGATCAATGCTTTGCGCGCGGTCAAATTCCGGAGCCCCACCATTGATGACCGGAGATCGATACGATGTCCGAGGATGTCATAGCGGCGTTTTCCGCCCCACGCCACCTTTACCCCTCCGCCGTCCCCGGCGATGCAAGTATTTGATCCAGAACCCGAATCACCTGCTCCGCAGGAAGCTCATCAAGACACTGACTGTGGCTGTCCAGCTTGCCCAGACAGCCTTCGCGCTGGCACGGCATGCAGGGCAAGGGGTTCTGCATCAGCCAGACATTGCCCCGCTGCTGCGCGGTTCCGCTCATGTCCCACGGCGTTGACAGCCCGTCGCGCGGCCAGGGTCCCCAGATGCGCGGATCGGTCGGACCATAGAGCGCGACCGTCGGGCATCCGGCGGCGGCAGCCAGATGCGTCACGGATGTGTCGGGTCCGACATAGACCCGGGCACCGGCAAGCAGGGTGGCGAGCGCGGGCCAGCCGAGTTGTCCCTCCACCCGCCGCACAGTGACCCCGGCATCATTCCAGATATGATCGAGATAGCGGCGCTCCTCGGCGCCCGGCCCGCCGGTTGCGACCACCTGCAGCCCGCATCCGGCCAAATGATGCGCGATCTCGCGCCAGCCCTCACGGTGCCATTGCTTGTAGCGGAAGAAGGGCGCGGCATGGATCACGGCGTAGGGACCGGACGGCGCCAGCGCGACCGGCGCGGCGGTGACCGGTGCCACCATCTGCGTGACCGGTTCGATGCCGAGCAACCGCGCGAATTGCAGATTGTCCTGCACGCGGTGGCGGATCCCGTCCGGCCGCAACCAGCGATCGAAAAACCGGCGGAAAATCCGTCCGCTCAGCCGCGCCTGTACCGGCCCGATCCGCTTCCGCCCGGCAACGATCGTGAAAAATGTCGGACGATCGCCGGCCTGCGTCGATACGGCGAGATCGTAGCGGCGCCACAAGCGCGCAAGCAGCGCCAGGCTTTCCAAGGTGCCTGCACGCTGCGGCATGGCGACGATATTGTCGATGTCGCTGTTGCCTTCCAGGATGGCCGCGGTATCGGCAAAGACCAGCGCATCGATCTGCGCGTCCGGCCAGGCGCGACGGATGCTGCGGATCAGCGGTGTCGTCAGCAGAACGTCGCCCAGCCGGCGCAGAGCCACGATCAGGATGCGCGGGCGAGGCGGGAGCGCGATCCGATCCATCTATGCGTGCGCGATCGCTTCGAGCGGCGGCTTTGCGGGCTGCTTTGCGTCATCCGGCTTCGCCATCATCAGGCCGCCGGCCACGCCAACCCCGAAGACGTAAAGCCATCCCTGCCCGAAATCGAAGATATGTGAATTGAACAAGGAACCGAAAACATTCTGCGCAACGAACAGAAGACCGATCCAGGCGACAAGGCCCGGGCCACGAAACAGCATCGCATGCGCGATCCACATCGCGACCAGAACAAGTCCGCCGAAGAGACCAAGCTGGACCGCCACCGCCAGGAACTGGTTATGCGGGTTTGTGGAAATCAGCGAAGACACCCCGTCGCCGCCGCTCGCCACACGCGCGAACAATGAGCGTGTCGAACCGGTGCCGTGGCCGAGCACAGGTGCCTCCGCCACAAAGCCAACAGACTTTTTCCAGAACTCGAGGCGTTCGCCGGCCGACGTCCGTGTGTTCCGGGTCTCATAGGCCGTGATCTCGCTGGACAGGTTTCCGAGCCGCTGCCGCATGTAGTCCGACGACAGCCACAGAGCGCCCGCCGTCACGATCCCGGCCGTCGCGACAATGCATATTCCTTTCCAGCGAAAACACTTCAGCGCAAACAGGGCCAGCAGAACCGGCACCGTCAGCAGCGCCGTGCGGCTCGATGCAACGAAGGCAATATTGGCGATGAAGGCAATCGCCAGCGCACCGCAGGCGGCCGCAATGCCCCACCGGCGGGTCCGACAGGCGTCATGGGCAAAGTAGAAGAGAATAAACGCGCTGACCACGAACAGAGCGGCCTGCATCAGATAGTCCTTCACCGGCACGCCGCGCATCTTGAACCACGACCACAAGGCGGAATTCGGCGTGAGATAGCCTGCCGTCGAGATCAGCAGCAGCACCGTGCAGGACACGAGAAAACCGCCGAGCACCCAGTGGCCGTTCGCAGAGCGGCGGAACTGCACGAAGAGCAGCGGCAGTGCCAGCAGCTTGAAGTACGGGGACATCGCGCGGGTGCGCTCCGCCCATGCAATATCCGCCCAGAGCATGCCCGCAGCGCCAAGGAGCACGAGGGCGACCGGTATCCAGGCCGCGGGCTTGCGCATCACCTCGCGCAGGTCTTCCCACCGCAATGTCGGGATCAATGCGACAAGCCACAGGACGATCAGCACGTTCGTCGCCGATGTCGACCATGGCAGCGAGACGACGACCGCCGCGGCGAGGCCATCGGCATAGGTCCTCAGCCGCGCCTGCATCTGCTGCTGCGCAAGGGCTTTGCTGGTCATGCCGGCACCCGCCTTGTTTCCTTGTCGATCGCGGACATGCCGCGCCGCGCTCTCACGCGATCCCCGGTGAGAACCTCGTCGAGCTTGCGATCATTGTCCGACAGCCAGGAGCGGTCGGCCGCCGGGTGCCAGAGATGCAGCACGCCGGTCGCGAACACGCCGTCCTTGCGGCGAGTGCCGGCATGCAGCAGCCGCACCAGAAGATCGGAATCCTCCCGGCCCCAGCCCGCATAAGCCGCGTCAAACCCGTCCACACGGTCGAGATCGGCGCGCCAGATCGCGAGGTTGCAGGACCGCGCACCGCGCCATGCGCGCCAGCGCAGCTTCCGCAGCGGGCCAAGCGGCAATCGCACCAGCGGCACCGTGCGGTTGATGCCGCCCTTCGCGCGCTCGCGCGTCCAGGCGCGATAGCTCCAGGTTTCCGCATCGAGCTTGTCACGCAGGATGGTCGCCGTCAGGTCTTCCGACAGCAGAATGCGATTGCCGGTGACGAACCATCCCGGCTCGGCCAGCCGACGATGAACCTCGACAAAGTCGCGCCGCGCGATGCAGTCGCCATCGAGGAAGATGCAATAGGTGCCGCGGCTCGCCACGATGGCGCGGTTGCGGATCTCGGCGGCGCGAAAGCCGTTGCGCTCCTGCCAGACATGCAGCAACGGCCGCTCGAATTTCGGCTTCCAGGACTCGATCAGTTCTGCCGTCGCCGGACCGGACCCGTCGTCCGCCACGATCACCTCGAAATCGCGATCGGTCTGGCGCGACAGCGAGCGCAGGACGGCGTCAAGCGCGTCCTCGCGATTGCAGGTCGTCACGATGATCGAAACGAGGTCAGCCACGCTGCCGTCCCTTCAGCCATGCCTTCATGTAACGATAATAGGTTCCTTCGGCATTCGCGACCGCCAGCAGGAAGCCTTCCCGTCCGTCGAGAAAACCAAGCCGCAGGAAATAGGTCCGCACGAATGTCCACCAGCCGCGCAGGATGCCGGTCATGAAGGTGACGCGACGGCCGGATTCCACGATCATGTCGGCGCCCGCCGTCGAATAGCGGTCCATCCGGGACAGTGCGTCCTCGAGCCGTTCCACCGGATGATGGATGAGCGGCTCCGACAGGCGGCGCACCGTCCCCTCGCACCTGACCCGCTCGTGCACCAGATCATCGGAAAATCGGGCGCGTCCGCGGCGGAACAGGCGCAGCACGTAATCGGGATACCAGCCGGAATGCCGCATCGGTCTGCCGCAGAAGCTGGAGAGACGCGGCATCTCATAGCCGTCCGCCTGTCCGGCCGCGATCGCCTCCTTGATCTGCACCGCCAGCGCCGGCGTCACGCGCTCGTCGGCGTCAAGCGACAGCACCCAGTCCCCTTCCGCAAGCGACAATGCGAAGTTCTTCTGCGGACCGAAACCGTTCCAGTCATGTGTCACCACGCGCGCGCCC